>NZ_JBJHAH010000015.1:0-108171 GCF_054050915.1 Modestobacter sp. SYSU DS0875
CCCCCCCCCCCCCCCCCCCCCCCCCCCCCCCCCCCCCCCCCCCCCCCCCCCCCCCCCCCCCCCCCCCCCCCCCCCCCCCCCCCCCCCCCCCCCCCCCCCCCCCCCCCCCCCCCCCCCCCCCCGCCCCGGATCCGCCTCGTGACGCGACCTCCCGGCACGAGCGGTGAGCAGGGTCCCGCCGGCGGCTGGCTGCGCCGCCTGACCGGCTACTGCCTGCGCCACCGCCGCGACCTGTTCGGCGCCTTCGCCGCGGCGCTGGCCGGCTCGGTGATCGCCGCGCTGGCTCCGCTGCTCACCCGGGAGGTCGTCGACCGGGTGGTCGCCGGCGCCGACGGCGGGGGCGACGTCGACGTGACCCCGTTCGTGGTCGCGCTGGTGCTGGCCGGCGTGCTCCGCTTCGCCGCCGGGTTCGTCCGCCGCTACCTCGCCGGCCGGCTCTCCCTCGACGTGCAGGTGGACCTGCGCAACGACGTGCACACCGCCCTCGCCCGCCTCGACGGACCCGGGCAGGACCGGCTGCAGACCGGGCAGGCGGTGAGCCGCTCGATCAGCGACATCACCCTGGTCCAGGGGCTGCTGGCGTTCCTCCCCAACCTGACCGGCAACGCGCTGCTGTTCGTCGTCTCCCTCGGGGTGATGGCGTGGCTGTCGCCGCTGCTCACGGTGGTGGCCCTCGCCGTCGGCCCGGCGCTGTGGTGGCTCGCGCTGCGCTCCCGGCGCGACCTCTTCCCGGCCAACTGGGCCGCCCAGCAGCAGGCCGGCGTGCTGGCCGGGGACGTGGAGGCCGCGGTCTCCGGCGTCCGCGTGGTCAAGGGCTTCGGTCAGGAGAACCGCGAGCTGGACCGGGTGGACGCCGGCGCGCGCACGCTGTTCGGCGCGCGGATGCGGGTGGTGCGCTTCACCGCCCGCTACAACCCGCTGCTGCAGGCGGTGCCCGCGCTGGGCCAGGTCGGCGTGCTGGCGCTGGGCGGCTGGCTGGCGCTGCGCGGCTCGATCAGCCTGGGCACCTTCCTCGCCTTCGCCACCTACCTGGCCGTGCTGGTCTCCCCGGTGCGGCAGCTGGCCGCGGTGCTCACCATCGGCCAGCAGGCGCGGGCCGGCGTCGAGCGGGTGCTGGAGGTCATCGACACCTCCCCGACGCTGGTCAGCGGGTCGGCGCCGCTGCCCGCGGGGCCGCTGACCGTCGAGCTGGACGACGTCACCTTCGGCCACGACGCCGACCGGCCGGTGCTCGCGGGGGTGTCGCTGCGGATCGAACCGGGGGAGACCCTCGCGCTGGTCGGCAGCTCGGGGTCGGGGAAGTCCAGCGTGGTCAGCCTGCTGCCGCGTTTCTACGACCCGACCGCGGGCGTGGTGCGCGTGGGCGGGGTCGACGTCCGGGAGCTGGACACCGCCGCGCTGCGGGCGGCGCTGGGCGTGGTGTTCGAGGACAGCTTCCTGTTCTCCGACACGGTGCGGGCCAACATCGCGTTCGGCCGGCCCGACGCGAGCGACGACGAGGTCCGCGCCGCTGCGCGGGCCGCCCAGGCCGACGGGTTCATCACCGCGCTGCCGGAGGGGTACGACACCGTCGTCGGTGAGCAGGGGCTGACGCTCTCCGGTGGGCAGCGGCAGCGGGTCGCGCTGGCCCGCGCGCTGCTGCCCGACCCGCGGGTGCTGGTGCTCGACGACGCCACCTCGGCGGTCGACGCGGCGGTGGAGGCGCGGATCCACGCGGCGCTGCGGACGGCGGTGCGGGGCCGGACGACGCTGCTGGTGGCGCACCGCCGCTCGACGCTGGCGCTGGCCGACCGGGTGGCGGTCCTCGACGGCGGGCGGGTGGCCGACGTCGGCACGGTGGCGGAGCTGGAGGCCCGCTCCCCGCTGTTCCGCGCGCTGCTCTCCGGCGCGGCCGAGGACCTGCCGGAGCCCTCGCCGGCCCCGCCGGGCGGGGTCACCGCGGCGGCCTGGCCCCCGGCGGCGCCGGCTGCCGAGGACGACGGCCCGCTGCGTGCCGCGGCGAGCTCCATCGGCGGGCGCGGCTCGGCGATGGCGGCCGCCGCACCGACGCCCGCGCTCAAGGAGCTGGTGCGCCGGCTGCCGCCGGGGGACGAGCGGCCCGACGTGCCCGCGGACCGGGCCCGGGCACCCGAGCCGGACTTCACCCTCCGGGGCCTGCTGCGCCCCTTCCGCTGGGTGCTCGCGGGCGCGCTGGTGCTGGTCGGGATGGACACCGCCGCCCAGCTCGCCGTCCCCGCCCTGGTGCGGGAGGGCGTCGACGACGGGATCACCGCCGGCTCGCTGCCGCTGCTGCTGGGCATCTCCGGGATCGCGCTGGCCGTCGTGCTGACCGACGTCGTCGCCGCCCGCGGCGCCGCCTGGCTCACCGGCCGCACGGGTGAGCGGCTGCTCTACACGCTGCGGGTGAAGACCTTCGCCCAGCTGCAGCGGCTCGGCCTGGACTACTACGAGCGCGAGCTCGGCGGCCGGATCATGACCCGGATGACCACCGACGTCGACGCGCTGTCGGCGTTCCTGCAGAACGGCCTGACCACCGCGGTGATCAGCGCCCTCACCCTGGTCGGGGTGCTCGTCGCGCTGTTCTGGTTCGACGTCGATCTGGCGCTGGTGCTGGTGGCCTCGCTGCCGGTGCTGGTGGTCGCCACGGTGTGGTTCCGGTCCCGTTCGGTGCCCGCGTACACCGAGGCCCGCGAGCGGGTCAGCGCGGTCAACGCCCGGCTGCAGGAGGACGTCGCGGGGCTGCGGGTCACCCAGGTGTTCGCCCGCGAGGAACGCTCGACGGCGGTGTTCCAGGAGCGGGCCCGGGAGTACCGCGACGTCCGGCTGCGCGCGCAGCGCTACATCGCCACCTACTTCCCGTTCGTCGAGTTCCTCTCCGAGGTGGCCGCGGCCGCGGTGCTCGCGGTGGGCGCGGCCCGGCTGACGGCGGGCTCCATCACCCCCGGCGTGCTGATCGCCTTCGTGCTCTACGTGAACACGTTCTTCTCCCCGGTGCAGTCGCTGTCGCAGGTGTTCGACAGCTACCAGCAGGCCTCGGTCGGGCTGCGGCGGCTGCGCGACCTGCTGCGCACCCCGACGTCCACGCCGGCGGCGGCCGACCCCCGCCCGGTCGGCCGGCTGCGCGGGGAGGTGCGGCTGGTCGACGTCACCTTCGCCTACCGCGGGGCGCCCGCCCCCGCGCTGCGCGACGTCTCGCTGACCGTGGCGCCGGGGGAGACCGTGGCGCTGGTCGGGGAGACCGGGGCGGGGAAGTCGACGGTGGTCAAGCTGGTCGCGCGGTTCTACGACCCGACGTCCGGCGCGGCGTGCGTGGACGGCGCCGACCTGCGGTCGCTGGACCTGCTGCAGTACCGCGCACGGCTGGGCGTCGTCCCGCAGGAGGCGTACCTGTTCGCCGGCACGGTGCGCGACGCGATCGCCTACGGGCGGCCCGAGGCCAGCGACGCGGAGGTGGAGGCCGCGGCCCGCGCGGTCGGTGCGCACGAGATGGTCGCGACGCTGCCGCAGGGCTACCGCACCCGGGTGGGGGAGCGCGGCCGGTCGCTGTCGGCCGGGCAGCGCCAGCTGCTCGCGCTGGCCCGGGCGGAGCTGGTCGACCCCGACATCCTGCTGTTCGACGAGGCGACCGCGTCGCTGGACCTGGCCACCGAGGCGGCGGTCACCCGGGCGGCCGACGCCATCGCGCACCGGCGGACGACGCTGGTCGTGGCGCACCGGCTGACGACGGCGGCCCGCGCCGACCGGGTCGCGGTGCTCGACGGCGGGCGGATCGTCGAGGTGGGCCCGCACGCCGAGCTGCTGACCGCCGGCGGCCCCTACGCCGCGTTGTGGGCCGCCTTCACCGCCGACGAGGACGCCGCCCCGCTGCCGGCCTGAGCACTGTGCGGCAGGTACCCGGTTCGCGGTGCTCCCGGGCAGTGAGCGCACATCGCCCGGGCGGGAAGTCGGTTGCCCGACATGTCAGGGTGCCGACATGTCGACCGGTCGCCACGAGGTGCGCATCGCCGAGCCGGCCGACCTGCTGGAGCTGCCCGCGGTCGAGTCGGCCGCCGACGAGCTGTTCGTGCCCTTGGGCGTCACCGACCTGCCCGCGCCGGCCACCCCGGCCGAGCGGGCAGCGGCCTGGCGCGTGCTCGTGGCGGGCCGCCCGGTGGTCGGCTTCGCCGTGCTGGAACGGCGCGACGGCGCCGTCCACCTGGAGCAGTTGTCCGTGCACCCCGCGCACGGCCGGCGCGGCATCGGCGCGGCCCTCCTGGCGGCGACCGTCGCCGCGGCGAGGGAGCACGGCGCCGACCGGGTCACGCTGCTCACGTACGCCGACGTCGGCTGGAACGCGCCGTTCTACGCCCGCCACGGCTGGCGCCGCCTGGACGAGCTCACACCCGGGCTGGCCGCGCTCCGCCGTCGTGAGGTCGCCCTCGGCCTGGACCGGCACGGCCCCCGCGTGGCGATGGTGCGGCCGGTCGCCGCCGACGAGGACGCCGCTCCGTGGCCGGCCTGAACAGCGCGGGCTCGGTGCTCTCGGCCCCTGCTGCAGGGGTTCGCCGCGAGCCTGCGAGCGGTGGGGGCAGCGGGGTCCTTCGTCAGTCCAGCCGCCACGTCATGAGCGCCATGCCCAGCGGGGACCAGGCGAGGGACAGCCCGGCGAGACAGGCCAGGGTCACGAGCACCAGCCCGACGCTCACCGCGGGCGTGCCGCGGCGGGCCCGGAAGACGAGCCCGCGTCCCGCCCCGATCAGCACCGCCACCAGACCGACCGGCGTGAGGATGAAGGAGAAGAGACCGCCGAGCTGGACCAGGCCGCCGACCGGGCCCTGCGGCCAGAGGTCCTTGGGGTCGTGCGCGCCGCTGGTCAGCTCGGACAGCGGCAGGGCGTCGAGGTCGTTGACGTAGTAGGGCACCAGGACGCCGGCCAGCCAGGGCGCGAGCGCCAGCGCGGTGCCCGCGGCGAGCAGGGCGACGCGGCGGCCATCGGCCGGGCGGGGCTGAGCCGGGTCCGTCTCCTGCACCGCAGGGCTCATGCCGTGGACGGTGACAGATGGGGGCCGCGGTGACCAGAGGATCCGCGGTCCGGGTGCTGGCCGGCGGCTCGCGACGGTGCGGCCGGTCACCGTCGGCTGGTTAGTCGATCGTCCGGTTCGGGCACCCCCGAGGCCATGAGCGAGACACACACCGTCGGGGACCTGCAGGCCGACCGCCCGCTCGGCGAGCTCGAGGTGGTGCACGAGTTCACCGACGGGCCGATGCCGACCGGCGTGTCCGTGTCGCACGCCGGCCGGGTGTTCGTGAACTTCCCGAAGTGGGGTGACGAGGTGCCGGCCACCGTCGCCGAGATCCGCGACGGGCAGGTCGTCGCCTACCCGGACCAGGCGTGGAACGACCCCCGCGGTGACGACGACCGCGAGGCCTTCGTCAGCGTGCAGAGCATCGTCGTCGACCCCGCCGACCGGCTGTGGGTGCTCGACACCGGCTCGCCGCTGTTCCAGCCCACCCAGGTCGGCGGGCCCAAGCTGGTCTGCGTCGACCTCGCCACCGACCGCGTCGTGCAGACGATCGTCTTCCCGCGCGAGGTCGCGCTGGAGACCACCTACCTCAACGACGTGCGCTTCGACCTGCGCCGCGGAGAGGCCGGCGTCGCCTACATCACCGACTCGGCAGACTCGGGCGAGAACGCGATCATCGTCGTCGACCTGGCCACGGGGGAGTCCTGGCGGCGGCTGCGCGACCACCCCTCGACGAAGGCGGTCACCCCGCCGGAGCTGCTCCTCATGGTGGAGGGCCGGCCGTTCCTGGAGCAGCCCGAGCCGGACGCCGAGCCCCAGCCGGTGGCGATGGGCGCCGACGGGATCGCCATCTCCGCCGACGGCGCCCGGCTCTGGTACTGCCCGCTGGCCTCGCGGCACTGGTACAGCGTCAGCACCGACGCCCTGGTCGACCGCGGCTCCGACGACGCCGCGGTCGCCGCCACCGTCGTCGACGAGGGCGACAAGGGCTGCGCCGGCGACGGTCTGGAGACCGACGACGCCGGCAACCTGTACGCCACCGCCGGCGAGCAGAACGCCATCCTCCGGCGCCGGCCGGACGGCGCGATCGAGACCGTCGTGCACGACCCGCGGCTGCTGTGGCCCGACACCATGTCGGTGGCCACCGACGGGCACCTCTACGTCACCGCCAACCAGCTGCACCGGCAGTCCCGTTACAGCGGCGGTACCGATCTGCGCCGGTACCCCTACGTCCTGTTCCGCACGCCGATCGGCGCCGGCCCCGTGCTGCTCCGCGGGTGAGCACCACCGCTCCCGAGGGACACCGCGCGGTCGGTGGATCGCGCACGACGGGCCGTCGCCGGTCAGCTGACCTACAGTCCGATCCCGTGGCACGACCGGTGGACGACGGGACAGCGACGGCCCGGCAGCTGCCCGTGCCCGGAACCCCGCTGGGGGAGGTCGTCGCCGCGCTCGAGGCGCGCTACGACCCGGAGCTGGCCGAGAAGTGGGACGCCGTCGGCCTGGTCTGCGGCGACCCTGCGGAGGCCGTGCGGTCGGTCCTCTTCGCCGTCGACCCGACCGCGGCCGTGGTCGACGAGGCGATCGCCACCGGCGTGGACCTCGTCGTCACCCACCACCCGCTGCTGCTGACGCCGGTGCACGGCGTCCCGGCCGACGACCCCAAGGGCCGGCTGGTGCACCGGCTCATCCGCGCCGGCACCGGGCTGTTCGTCGCGCACACCAACGCCGACCGCGCCGCCGACCACGGGGTCAACGACGCGCTGGCCGCTGCCCTCGGGTTGGTCGACCCCCGCCCGCTGGAGCCGGTGAGCGCACCGCCGACCGACACCCTCGTCGTCTTCGTCCCGGTGGACGACGCGGATCGGCTGGCCGACGGACTGGCGGAGGCAGGGGCCGGGGTGATCGGCGACTACACCCGCTGCGCCTGGCAGACGACGGGCACCGGCTCGTTCCTGCCCGGTGCTGACGCCCGTCCGGCGATCGGTTCCCCGGGCCGGCTGGAGCGGGTCGCCGAGGCCCGCCTGGAGATGGTGGTCCCGCGGCACCGCCGGGCCGCCGTCCTGCGCGCGCTCCGGGAGCGGCACCCCTACGAGGAACCGAGCTTCGCCTTCTTCGAGAACGCGGCGACGCCGTCCCGTGCCGGGCTCGGCCGGGTCGGGGAGCTGGCCGAGCCGACGACGCTGCGCGAGTTCGCCGAGCGGGTGTCCCGCGCGCTGCCGGCCACCCCGGGCGGCGTCCGGGTCGCCGGCGACCCCGACCGGGAGGTGCGCACGGTCGGCGTCTGCGGCGGCAGCGGCGGGTCGCTGCTGGCGGCCGCGACCGCGGCCGGCGCGGACGTCTTCCTGACCAGCGACCTGAAGCACCACGCGGTGTCCGAGGCGCAGGAGGTCCCCGGCCCGGCGCTGGTCGACGTCGCGCACTACGCGTCGGAGTGGCCCTGGCTGCCGGTGGCCGCCGACCTGCTGCACCGCGACCTCGACGGCCGGGTGCAGGTCGCGGTCTCGGAGCAGCGGACCGACCCGTGGACCTGGCAGGTGCCCAGCGCTGCCCCGTCCGGCAGCTGACCTCCCCCGCGCCGTCCCGGCGGGAGGGGCGGCGCGGGTAGGTTGGCCACGTGCAGGCTGACCACTTCGACCAGCAGAAGCTGCTGCGTCTCGCCGCGGAGGACGTGGCGCTCGCGCAACTGGCCCACCGCCGGCGGACCCTTCCCGAGCTCGCCGCCGTCGAGGCCGCGCTGGAGGCGCAGCGGACCGCGTCCGACGACGTCGTCCGCGCCGAGACGGTGGTCCGCGACCTCGACCGCGAGCAGAAGCGGCTGGAGAGCGACGTCGACACCGTGCGCCAGCGGGCCGACCGCGATCAGCAGCGGATCGACTCCGGGGGCGCCACGCCCAAGGAGATCACCGGGCTGCAGCACGAGCTGGAGTCGCTGCAGCGGCGCCAGGGTGACCTGGAGGACCAGGTGCTCGAGCTGATGGAGCGCCGGGAGGCCGCCGACGGTGCCCTGGCCGCGGCACAGGCGGCCGAGGCGGCGGCGCAGGCCGACCAGGAGCGCGCCGAGGAGGCGCGGGACGCCGCGCTGGCCGAGATCGCCGAGGGCGAGCAGCAGCACACCGCCAAGCGCGCGGAGATCGCCGCGACCGTCCCCGCCGACCTGCTGAAGCTCTACGACCGGGTCGCCGGGCAGACCGGCAGCACCGGTGCCGCGGAGCTCAAGGCCCGCCGCTGCCAGGGCTGCCGGATCGAGTTCTACGGCGCCGAGCTGGCCGGGTACCGCAAGGCCGACCCGCACACGGTGATCCGGTGCGAGAACTGCGGCCGGGTGCTGGTGCGCACCGCCGAGTCCGGGCTGTGAGCCAGGGGTCCACGGGCAGGCGGCTCATCGTCGAGGCCGACGGCGGGTCACGCGGCAACCCGGGGCCCGCCGGTTACGGCGCGCTGGTCCGGGACGCCGAGACCGGGCGGCTGCTCGCCGAGCGGGCCGAGTCGGTCGGTCGCGCCACCAACAACGTCGCCGAGTACGGCGGTCTCGTCGCCGGGCTGCAGGCCGCCCTCGACCTCGACCCGACGGCGAGCGTGGAGGTCCGGATGGACTCCAAGCTGGTCGTGGAGCAGATGTCCGGGCGGTGGAAGATCAAGCACCCGGACATGCAGAAGCTGGCCGTCCAGGCCCGGGACATCGCCCGCCAGCTGGGCTCGGTCCGCTACACCTGGGTGCCGCGCGCGCAGAACGGTGCCGCCGACGCGCTGGCCAACAGCGCGATGGACGGCAAGCCGGTGCGCCGGGACCTGGCGGCCGAGCCGGTGGTCGTCGAGGACGACGTGCAGCCCACCGCGCCGGCCCCGGTCGTCACGACAGTGACCCACCTGCTGCGGCACGGGCGCACCGAGCACACCCCCGAGCGTCGTTACAGCGGCAGCAGCGACCTGCCGTTGTCGCAGCTCGGACGGGCGGACGCCGAAGCCGCGGCCCGGCACCTGGCCGGCCGGGGCATCGACGTCATCGTCAGCTCACCGTTGCAGCGCACCCGGCAGACCGCCGAGGCCGCCGCGGCGGTGCTGGGCGTCCCGGTGGAGATCGACACCGACCTGCGCGAGCTGGACTTCGGCGCCTGGGAGGGGTTGACCGCCGAGGAGGCGCGCGCGAAGAGCCCGCTGGCCTACCGCCGCTGGTCCGGCGCCACCGACGTGCGCCCGCCCGGTGGGGAGTCCGTCGCCGACGTCTCCGCCCGGGTCGCCCGGGCCCGCGCCCGCATCCTGGAGCGGCACGCCGGGAAGACCGTGCTGCTGGTCAGCCACGTCACCCCGATCAAGCTGCTGCTCGCCGCCGGGCTGGGCGTGGGCGACGAGATCGTGCACCGGGTGTTCCTGGAGGCGGCGTCGCTGTCCACGGTCACCTGGTCCTCCGACGGCCGCGCTTCGGTGCGGCTGGTCAACGACACCAGCCACCTCGGCTGACCCGTCCGCCCCGAGCTGCTGGCGCGGGCATGGACACTGGTGCCGACAGGTGAACAGCAAGCAGCCAGGAGCGCTCTGAATGACCGCGACGACCGCGCCCGCCCTCGATGAGCGCACCATGAGCCCCGCCGAGTACGAGCCCTGGGCTGCCGAGGTCCGTCGGCTGGCCGACGAGCGCGGCGCCGTCGTCCTGGCGCACAACTACCAGGTGCCGGAGATCCAGGACGTCGCCCACTTCACCGGCGACTCGCTCTACCTGTCCCGGGTCGCCGCGGAGACCGACGCCCGGGAGATCGTGTTCTGCGGCGTGCACTTCATGGCCGAGACGGCGAAGATCCTCTCCCCGGAGAAGACCGTGCTGCTGCCCGACCACGCGGCCGGCTGCTCGCTGGCCGACTCGATCACCGCCGCCCAGCTGCGCGAGTGGAAGGCCGAGCACCCGGGCGCCGTCGTCGTCAGCTACGTGAACACCACGGCGGCGGTGAAGGCCGAGACCGACATCTGCTGCACCAGCTCCAACGCCGCCGACGTCGTCCGGTCGATCCCCGCAGACACCGAGATCCTGTTCTGCCCCGACCAGTTCCTCGGCGCGCACGTCAAGCGGGTCACCGGGCGGGACGACATCCGCATCTGGGCGGGGGAGTGCCACGTGCACGCCGGCATCAGCCCCAGCGACGTCCGCGCCCAGATCGCCGCCCACCCCGACGCGGAGGTGCTGGTGCACCCCGAGTGCGGCTGCACCACCTCGGTGCTCGACCTGGTGAGCCACGGCGACCTCCCCGCCGACCGCACGCGGGTGCTGTCCACCGGCGGCATGGTCGAGGCCGCGGTCGCCACCCGGGCACCGCAGGTGCTGGTCGCCACCGAGCTCGGCATCCTGCACCAGCTGCGGGCGGTGAACAGCGGCACCGCGTTCATCCCGATGAACGACCAGGCCGCCTGCCGCTACATGAAGATGATCACCCCGGCGAAACTGCTGGCCACGCTGCGCACCGGGGAGGGCGCGGTCGACGTCGACCCGGAGGTCGCCGCCCGGGCCCGTCGCGCGGTGGAGGCGATGATCGCCATCGGCGAGCCGGGCCGCGGCGGGGAGTGAGCGCGCCCGCCGGTTGATCATGGGCGTTCTGCCCAGGGACACGCCGGGCTGCGGCGTGTCGCGCGGCACGATGCCCATGATCAACGTGCACGCGGGAGGCGCGTGGCCTCAGCCGCGCAGGAACAGGTAGATCGACACGGCCACGCCGAAGACCACGATGAGCACCCGCAACGGGGTGGTCGGGATCCGGGTGGCGACCCTCGCGCCCAGGTACCCGCCGAGCAGGCTGGCCGGCGCGCAGACGGCGACGTAGGCCCAGGCGACCGGGCCGAACAGCCCGAAGACGACGACGGTCACCGTGGCGGTGACGGTGGCGACCGCGCTCTTCATCGCGTTGGCCAGCTTGAGCCGGCCCAGGCCCAGGCCCAGGACGCCGACCAGGATCACGCCCAGGGCCCCGCCGAAGTACCCGCCGTAGACGGTGGCCAGGAAGAGCGCGACGTAGACCCAGGCCGCGTCGCGGGTGCGGGTCTCGTCGGCGGCGCGCCGCACCCGGCGGGTGATCAGCGGCTGGGCCAGCAGCAGCAGGCTGGCCAGCAGCACGAGCACCGGGACGATCGTGTCGAACGCCTCGGACGGCAGCGTGAGCAGCAGGATCGAGCCGACCGTGCCGCCCAGCACCGCGACGACGGCGAAGGCGACCAGCCGACGGCGCTGTCCGGCGTACTCGCGGCGGAAGCCGAGCACACCGCCGATGTAGCCGGGCCACTGGGCGATCGAGTTGGTGACGTTGGCCGCGACCGTCCCGAGACCGAGCGCGACCAGGACGGGGAAGAGGATCAGCGATCCGCCGCCGGCGATGGAGTTGACGCCGCCGGCGAGGAGGGCGACCCCGGCGGCGATGAGCAGGTCGACGGCAGACACGAGCGGCGAGCCTACTGTCGTCCCCGTGCGGGAGCAGACGCGTGCGCTGGCGATGGCGGCCGGGATGACCGCCACCGGGCTGTTCCACCTGGTCCGGGCGCAGGTCTACGACTGGATGATCCCGCCGGAGCTGGGCCCGGCCCGGCCGTGGGTGATCGGCAGCGGGCTGGCCGAGCTGGCCACCGCCGCGTTGCTCGCGGTGCCGGCGACGCGGCGGGCCGGTGGCTGGGCCTCGGTCGGGCTGCTCGTCGGTGTGCTGCCGGCGCACGCCCAGACGGTGCGCGCGTTCCGCCACCAGCCGGCCAGGCTGGCGGTGGCGGTGGCCCGGATCCCGTTCCAGGTGCCGATGCTGCAGGCGGCGCTGCGGGTGGCCCGGGGCGGCTGACCTCAGCGGCCCCGGGTGGGCGCCAGGTCAGGCTCGGTCAGCCGGGCGCCGTCCATCCGGCTGCCGGCCTGCTTCACCCGGCGCAGCACCGGTGAGGTCTCCATCGACTGCACCGGCAGCGAGCCGACCTGCTGGGTGATGAACCGGTAGAGGTGGGCGTTGTCCCGGGCGACCACGGCCACCAGCAGGTTGGCCGGGCCGGTCAGCACCGCGGTGTAGGCGGTCTCCGGTGCCCGGGCCAGCGCCTCGCCGACCCGGGCCAGGTCACCCGGCGCGACCTGCAGCCACAGCAGCGCGTTCACCGGGTGGCCGAGCAGGGCGTTGGCCACCTCCAGGTCGAAGTACAGGACGCCGGCCGCGCGCAGCGCCTCCACCCTGCGGGCCACCCGGCTCTCCGACCAGCCGGTGACCGCGGCCAGCTCGGCCCACGACAGCCGGCCGTCGACGGCGAGGGCGGCCAGCAGCGGCTGGTCCTCCGGCTCCGCCTGCACCGGGCGCCCGCCGGCCCGCTCGGTCCCGGGGGTGAGAGCGGCGATCTGCTCGGTGGTGAGCGGGTCGGCCAGGCCGGTCCACTCGTAGGGTCCGGAGACGTAGTCGTGCAGCACGGAGAACGCGCTGAGGTCGATCACCTGCACGGTGCGCGGCAGCCGGTCCAGCAGCAGCGCGTCGCGCTGCGAGTCGGTCGTCGGCCGGGTGGCGAAGGCGATCTCCGCACCGCCGGAGGTGATGTTCACCCAGGACACGTCGGGACGACGGGCGAGCGCGTCGGCGACGGCCCCGGCGGCCGCCGGCTGCACCCGCACCCGCACGTGCCAGTGCGGCTCGACGTCGTCGGGGGTGCTCAACCCGAGCACCCGCACGACCCCCTCCGCACGCAGCCGCCGCCAGCGCCGGGCGACGGTCTGCTCCGAGACGCCGAGGACGGCGGCCAGCCGGCTGAACGGAGCTCGCCCGTCGACCTGCACGGCGTGGATGATCTGACGATCAGTGGCGTCGAACACAGCGAGGATCCTGCACCAGTGCGGCGATGAGTGGAGGATTCCGTCACCCGGACGGGATCGGTGCACGTGATGGGGTGGCCTGCCCGCACAGTTGTGCCATGCGCAAGTGGCTCCCGCTGGTGGCGATCTGCACCGGCACCTTCATGCTCCTGGTCGACGTCACCATCGTGAACGTCGCGCTCCCCGCGATGGCGATCGACCTGGACACCTCCTTCGGCCAGCTGCAGTGGGTCGTCGACGTCTACGCCCTGGCGCTGGCCGCGCTCGTGCTCGGCGCCGGTTCGCTCGCCGACGTCTTCGGCCGCCGCCGGCTCTACCTGATCGGGCTGGTGGTCTTCGCCCTCGCCTCGCTGGCCTGTGGGCTGGCGCCGGACGCCGGGCTGCTGCTCGTCGCCCGCGGCGTGCAGGGCATCGGCGGCGCGATCATGTTCGCCACCACCATCGCCCTGATCAACACCAGCTACGAGGGGCGCGACCGGGGCACCGCATTCGGCATCTGGGGCGCGGTGGTCGGCGCCTCCGCGGCGCTCGGCCCGATCCTCGGCGGTGCGCTGACCGAGCTGTCGTGGCGGTGGATCTTCTACGTCAACCTGCCGGTCTGCGTGCTCGCCGTGTGGCTGACCCTCACCGCCGTGCAGGAGGCCCGCCAGCCCGGCGCCCCCCGCCCGGACGTCCCGGGGATCGCGCTGTTCACCCTGGGCGCCGCCGGGGTCGTCTTCGGGCTGGTCCGGGCGGCGGCCGAGGGTTGGGGCGAGCCGGCCTCGTGGGGGCCGATCGCCGCCGGCCTGGTGGTGGTGGCCGGCTGGGTGGTGCTGGAGCTGCGCCGTCCGGCCCCGATGCTCGACGTCCGGCTGTTCCGGTCCCGCTCGTTCACCGGCATCATGATCGGCGCGATGGTGCTCAACGGCGCCGCGTTCGCCGCGCTGGTGTTCACCTCGCTCTGGCTGCAGTCGATCGGCGGCCTGTCGCCGCTGCAGGCCGGGTGCGTGTTCATCCCGCTCTCGGCGCTCAGCTTCGGCGTGGCGGCCGGAGCCGGCCGGTACCTGCAGACGTTGCCTCCGCGCTGGGTCCTCGGCGGCGGGCTGCTGCTCGTCGGGGCGGGATCGCTGCTCATGGCGCTGGTCGACGGCGACTCGACCTGGCGGGTGCTGGTCGCCGGGCTCGCCGTCCTCGGTGCGGGGGTGGGCATGGCCAACCCGACGCTGGCCTCGGCCGCGCTGGCCGCGGTCCCGCGGGAGCGCAGCGGGATGGCCTCCGGCGCGGTCAACACCTCGCGTCAGCTGGGGTTCGCGCTCGGCGTCGCGTTGCTCGGCAGCGTCTTCGCCGCCCGCGCGACCGCGCAGCTGCGGGAGGCCGGCGTCCCCGATCCGGCCGGCACCGCGTCGGCGCTCAGCGCCGGGCAGGCCGGCGAACTGGTCGGCAGCGCGCCGGCGGGGGCCCGGGCCGACCTCGCCGACCTGCTGGGGACGGCGTACGCCTCCGGCCTGCGGGACGTCTTCCTCGCCTGCGGTGCGGCCGGGCTGATCGGCGGCGTGCTCGTGCTGGTGCTGGTCCGGGCGGCCGCGCCGAGCGCCGGGCCGCGGCCGGCCGAGCGACCCGAGCCCGCCACCCAGCACTGAGCGCGGGCAGACTCAGCGGCATGGCCGCCCCCTTCCCCGACGACTGGCAGCGCGCCCTCGTCGTCGCCGCCCACCCCGACGACATTGAGTACGGCCCGGCCGCGGCCGTGGCGGTGTGGACCGCCGCCGGCAAGGAGGTCCGCTACCTGCTGGCCACCCGCGGGGAGGCGGGCATCGCCGGTCTCGCGCCCGCGGAGGCCGGGCCGCTGCGCGAGGAGGAGGAGCGGCGGTCCGCGGCGGTGGTCGGCGTCTCCGTGGTCGACTTCCTCGACCACGCCGACGGCGTGCTGGTGGCCGACCTGCAGCTGCGGCGGGATCTCGCCGCGGCGATCCGCCGGCACCGGCCGGACCTGGTGGTGACCATGCACGGCGGCGACACCTGGACCCCGCCGGAGGTGACGCCCGGCGCGCTGAACTCCGCCGACCACCGGGCACTGACCCGCTCGGTGCTCGACGCGGTCGCCGACGCCGGCAACGAGTGGATCTTCCCCGACCTCCCCGAGACGCCGTGGTCGGGCGTGCAGTACGTCGCGGTGCACGCGGTCGGGTACCCACCGCCGCACGTCGTCGACGTCACCGCCGGCGTCGAGCCCGCCGTCGCCTCGCTCATCGAGCACCGCCGCTACCTGGCGGCGCTCTCCGACGATCCGGTCGAGGAGCAGGCCCGCCGCCAGGTCGACATGTCGACGCTCACCGAGGACGGCGGGCGCCAGGTCGGCTTCCGGCTCTTCTGGGGCTGAGCAGCGGGTAGGCTGGCCGGCACGACGGACGAGTCGGCTGGGCGGTCGCGTCGGTGGGGGAGACCCCGCCGCCGAGGAACGTCCGGGCTCCACAGGGCAGGGTGGTCGTTAACAGCGACCCGGGGTGACCCGCGGGACAGTGCCACAGAGAACAGACCGCCAGTGCGTGCACTGGTAAGGGTGAAACGGCGGTGTAAGAGACCACCGCACACCGGGTGACCGGTGTGGCTCGGTAAACCCCACCCGGAGCAAGGTCGAAAAGGGACGGCGGACGGAGCGATCCGGACGCCGTCCTGCGCAGGCGTTCGAGGGCTGCCCGCCCGAGCCTGCGGGTGGACCGCTCGAGCCTGCCGGCAACGGCAGGCCCAGATGGATGGCCGCCCAGCGGGGTGCCGTGAGGCCCCCGGGGACAGAACCCGGCGTACAGGCCGACTCGTCCGTCGTCCTCGCCGGGCGATCAGCCCAGCAGCTTCAGCACGCACTGCGGGGTCTGGTCGGCCTGGGCCAGCATCGCCGTCCCGGCCTGTGCGAGGACCTGGACGCGGGTGAGGACGGTCGTCCCCGCGGCCATGTCGGTGTCCCTGATGCGTGACTCCGCCGCGGCGGTGTTCTCGATCGAGACACCGAGCCGGGCGATGGTGCGCGCTGGTGCGGCCGCGGTGCGCCGACAGCGACGCGGTGTCGATGACGACGCGCAACCCCATGCGGGCGTCCTCCGTGGTGTGGGGCGCGCCTGCCGCATCCGTGCGGCAGGCCTGCGGCGTGCACGACGGCGGTGGCCCTCCCCCGTCTCCAGTCGCAGCGGGAACTGCTCACGCGGCGCAGGGTGCTTCTCGGAGAGGGTCACGCCGGATCCCGCCGCCACCGGCACTCAGTCCAGGTCGGGGGCGACCTCGGCGACGATCGCCCGGAACGTGCGGGTGTCGACCTCGTCGTCCACGGTGACCCGGACGATGTCGCTGACCTGCTGCCGGGTGGCCGGGCCACAGGCGCTGACCCGGGCCGCGGCGATCAGCCGGAGCTGGTGCAGGCGGGCGGTCGAGGAGGTGGCCGGGGCGGGGCGGTTCTCGCGCATGGACGGACGGTAGGGCGATCGTCCACCGGTGCCGTGCGGGTCGGGCGACGTGTCGTGGACGACCGATCCCGGGCGCCACACGGGGCCCAGCGGTCCCGGGTGCCCCCGCGCTCAGCCGGTCGCGCGGGGACGGCGCGCGTGCCCGGCAGCCCCGCGATCAGCCGGCGGCGGTGATCTCCAGGGTCTCGGCCATCCGGTCCAGGATGCCGACGTTGCGGGCGTAGTCGAACTGCGGCAGCCCGACGGTGTCGAACACCAGCGTGCGCGGACCGTCGTCCCCGTCGGGCAGGCCGATGACGTAGCTGGTGGAGCGGATGCCCTCCGGCCAGAGCCCACGCCCCTGGCTCTCCCGCTCCACCCGCACCGCGGGGCGACCGTCGACGGTGGTCTCGCGGCGCTGCAGGTCCCGGTCCGGGTCCGGCGCAGCGATCCGGTCCACGTCCACCGGCTCGATCGACGCGGTGAGCGCGCCCATGCGCTCGTCGGTCCCCGGGGGGACCGTGAACGCCTCCGGCGCGAACCGGGTGCACGCCGGCGCGGTCTCCCCGGAGTTGACCGCCCAGCCCTCGGGGTAGCTGACCGCGAAGCCGGTCGGGCTCTCGCACCGCTGGCTCAGCGGGACCGTGCCCGACCGCTGCTCCGCGAGGGCGTCGACGACGATCCGTTGCGGCTCCGCCAGGAGGCCGACCGCGAACGGGCGTCGCTCGTCCAGGCCGGCGAAGAAGGTGGCCCGCCCGCCCAGCACGGTGTCCCAGACCAGCGTGTCCAGGGCGCCCGCGTCGGTGAGGCGCAGGCGCTCCGGCCCGTCCCACGGCTCGACCCCGGCCGGCGCGTCACCGGGCAGCGCGATGTTGGTCAGCGTGATGCCCAGGTCGGCCTCGCCCGGGACCTCGACCTCCTGACCGGATCCCGGCGACCGGGGCTCGTCGGTGTACCCGACCTGCCAGCCGGCCAGCCCCTCGCCGGCCAGCTCGAAGACGACCCGGTCGAAGGCCTCGTGCGCACCGAGCCGCACGTCGACGAGGGTCACCGGTGCACCGGCCCCCTCCGCCGCGGAGTCGGCCGTGTCCGGCGCGCCGATCGGCTCCAGGGAGCGGTCGGCCGGGTCCTCCCCGGGGAGGGGGGCACCCGGGCGGGGCCGGCCGGACGAGCCGGGGGCGCTGGTCGAACCGGACGCGCTGGTCGTGTCGTCAGACGGTCGGGCCTGGGGGTCCTCGTCGGCGGACGAGCCGCAACCGGCGAGCAGGACGGTCGCACAGGCCCCTGCGATGACGTGGCGCATGGTGCCGGAGAGCCTTCCGATCTCGGGTTCAGGTCACCGGGGGAGTTGCCGCTCCGGCGGCAGCCGAACGTCGGAGGGGTGCTTCTCCACGAGAGCGTCATGTGCCCGCGGCCCTGGGGGCGACCGGGCGGATCGGCCAGGATGGCAGTCGTGGGCGGGTGGTGGGCGGCGTTGGTCACCGGGTTGGTGGTCGTGCTGGCGAGCTGGGCGGTGCTGGTGCTGCTGGCCCGGACGCTGCCGCCGGGCACCGCGCGGGAGCTGGCCCGTTTCCTGCCGGCCTGCCTCACCACGGTCCGCGCGCTCCGCCGACACCCCGCCGTGCCGCGCCGGGCCAGGGTGGCGCTGGTCGTCGCCGGGCTGTGGGTGCTCTCGCCGGTCGACCTGATCCCGGAGTTCCTGCCGGTCATCGGCCCACTGGACGACGTCGTCGTCGTGGCCCTGGCGTTGCGCTACGCCGCCCGCCGGGTCCCCCGCGACGTCCTGCTGGACGCCTGGCCGGGGGACCGGCGGATGATCGAGCGGCTGCTCGGCGCCCCGCGGGCGTCGGCCTGAGGTCAGGCGGCGACGGTCTCCTCGATCTCCTCCTCCGCGTCGTCCGCGCGGTGGTGAGGCGGCAGGGGGGCGGGCGTCGCTCGCTGTGCGCGGCGTCGTTCGGCGGCCGCGGCGATCGCGGTCAGCGCCGCCCCGGCCAGCGCCCACAGCGCGAGGGTGAGCACCTGGCGGCCGATGCCGAGGTCGGGGAAGTAGAGCAGGCGGCGGGCGGCCTCCACCAGCCCGGAGCCGATCCAGAACTCGTGCAGCGCGCCGAAGAAGGCCGGCTGCAGCGCGGGGGCGAACACCCCACCGGCCGACGTGAAGTTGAGCATCACGAACAGCGCCACCAGGGTCGCGGTCGTCCAGCGGCCCAGGAAGGTGTGCAGCCCGATGCCGATCAGCACCACGGCGCTGACGTAGAGCCAGGCCAGGGCGCCGATCGACCAGGCCGCGCTCGGCAGCGCACCGTACAGCGGCCCGGCGACGAGGGTGGCCAGGGCGGCGATGACCCCGGCGGCGGCGATCCCGAGCAGCACCCGCACCCGCATCCGCAGCCGACCGCCGGCCGCGGCGATCGCGATGGCGGCGCTGTACCCGCCCACCGACAGGGCCACCAGGTGGAAGAAGGCGCCTTGCCCGGTCGGGTCGCTGGGCGCGGTGGGCACGACGTCCTCGACCTGCAGCGGGAGGCCCTGGGCCAGGGCGACCGGGGAGAGCATCCGCTCCACGGTCACGGCAGTGGTGTCGGACGCAGCGGTGGCCACGAGCAGGGTGGGTCGTTCCGGGTCGGGCACGTAGGCGCCGGCGGCGTCGAGGTGGGCGAGCTCGGCGCGGGCGTCGTCCACCGTCGGCACGGTGCGCACCGCGGCAGCGTCGCCGAAGGAGTCCTGCAGCTGCTGGGCGAGCACGGCCACGGCGGACTCGGTGCCGACGACGTCCAGGCGCAGCCCGTCCGGCTCGGGCTGGTGGAAGCCGCCCAGGTACGCCAGCGCCATCCCGGTGGCCAGGAGGACCGGAACCAGCAGGTGGGTGAGCACGTGCCGGACGATCGTGCGGGTGGGAGGGCTGGGTGGAGTGGCGGCCGAGCTCATGCGACGTCCTCTAGGTTGTAGATTGCAACTCGGTGATCGGGTTGCACAGTACAACCTTCTGGGAGTGTCGTGTCGTGTCTCGGGAACAGCTGTCCGCGTCGGTGCAGCGCGAGCTGACCGTCTTCGCGCGGCGGGTGCGAGGCCTGCCGCAGCGACTCGACCAGGAGCTGTCGTTCGTGGCGCACTCGATGCTCAGCTCGATCGACGCTGCAGACGGGTGCCGCGGTGTCGACCTGGCCGCGCTCTACCGCCTGGACAAGTCGACCGTCAGCCGGCAGGTCGGGGACCTCGAGCGCCGGGGGCTGGTGGCCCGTGCCCCCGACCCGGCCGGCGGACGCGGGCAGGTGCTGCGGGTCACCGCGGCCGGGCAGCGGGTGCTCGCCGAGGCCGCGGACGCCCAGCGGGCCGAGTTGGCCCGCCGGGTGGCCGGGTGGAGCGATGCGGAGCTGGCCGCCTTCGCCTCGGCCCTGCAGCGCTACAACGCGGCGGAGCCGGACTGACCGGCCGGCTGGCTCAGCCCGTCGAGCGGGGCTGGGCCGGGTTGGTCGGATCGCCTTGCGACGGCGGGTTGATCACCGGGCCGGTCGTGGCCTCCGAGACCGGCGACCCGCCGGCTGCGGCGGGGGCGTGCTCGGGCTGCGCGCCCTCCGGGTCGCCCCCGGACGGCTGCGCGCCGGACTTCAGCTCGTCGAGCCGGTGGGTCATCGCCTGCACCACCTGCACGCGGTTGGCGTGCGACTGCTCGTAGTCGAGCACGGTCTCCAGCTGCTGGGCGTCCAGCGTGCGGATCCGGGAGGTCAGGCTGCCCACGGGCAGGTGGTCGTAGTCGGGCAGGGGGAGGGTGTCGTGTTCGGTCATGCCGGCTCCTCGGGTGCGTGGCGGCAACGTGTCCGGCTCCGCCTACCCGAGTGGCCGGGACTGACACACCGGGTGTGAGGCCCGGGGGCGTGGGTAGGCCGCGACGACGCACGTCGCGGCTCCCCGGGGCCGCGAGACGAACGATCGAAGGAGCTGCTCACCCGATGGACCTGTCCTTCCTGGAGCCGGTGTTCGCCGCCCCGGGCCCGTACGCCACCGTCTGCGTGGACGTCACCCACACGACCGAGAACGCCGATGCCGAGGTGGAGCTCCGGGTCCGCGCAGCCTGCGACGAGCTGGCCGGGCAGGGAGCGCCCGAGACGGTCGTCGAGGCCGTCCGCAGCCGCCTCCTGCAGGTCAACGAGGGCGGCCAGCTGGCCACCCTGCGCGGCCGGGCGCTGGTCGCCGCGGCCGACGGCCGGATCGTGCTCGACCAGGTGCTCGCCGACGCCCCCCGCGAGCCGCTGGCCTCCTGGGCGCCGCACCCACCGCTGCTGCCGGTGCTGCGCCAGCTCGCCGGGCGCGTGCCGCACGTGGTCGTGGTCGCCGACCGGGTCGGCGCCGACGTGTCGGTGGCCACCCTTGCCGGGCACCCCACGGAGGAGGAGGAGATCGAGGGCGACACCTTCCACATGCGCAAGGTGAAGGTCGGCGGCTGGGCGCACAACACCTACATGCACACGGCCGAGAACCAGTGGGAGGAGAACGCCGGCCAGGTGGCCGACGAGGTCGACACGCTGGTCAAGCAGCACAAGGCCCAGTTCGTGCTGCTCGCCGGTGACGTCCGCGCCACCCAGCTGATCGCCGACAAGGCGACCAAGGAGGTGTCCGACGTCCTGGTGTCCATGACCGAGGGCGGCCGGGCCGCCGGCGCCGACCGGGCGCCGATCGAGCAGCGCGCGATCGAGCTGGTGGCGGAGAACGAGGCGCACGAGCAGGCCGGCGCCGTCGAGCGGGTGCAGGCGGCCAGCGCCCACGGGCTCGCGGTGACCGGGACGGCGCTGGTCGTCGAGGCCCTGCGCAAGGCCCAGGTCGAGGAGCTGGTCCTGGCCGACGACATCGCAGACGAGGGTGACCTGCTGGTCGGCCCCGACCCGCTGCAGATCGGGGTCGGCGCCGACGACCTGCGCTCCCTCGGCGTCGACGGTGCGCAGTCCGTGCCCGCCGACCGGGCGCTGCTGCGTGCCGCGATCGGCAGCAGTGCGCGGGTCGTCGTCGTCCCCCGGACGGCGATGCCCGGTGACATCCCGGTGGCCGCCGTCCTGCGGTACACCGACGACTCCACCCCCAGCTGAGATCTCACCCCACCACGAACGGAGCACCGATGACCGACCCCCACCAGCCCGCCACCTCGCCCGGCACCGACCCGGCCGACGTCGAGCGACGGGCACAGATCGCCGAGGCCCTGGGCAAGGAGGTCTGGCCGGCCGACCGGGACGCCCTGGTGGCGAAGGCGCAGGAGAACAACGCGCCCGACGGCGTCCTCTCCGCCCTGCACCGGCTGCCTGCCCACGGTGAGTTCACCAACGTCCAGGAGGTCGCCGAAGCCCTGGGCATGGGCACCGAGCAGCACCGGTTCTAGGGGGAGTCATCGTGCCGAGCATGAAGGACCCGACGCCGGAGGCGCGGGCCAACGTCACCGAGAGCAACGTGGAGTCGCGGTCGCAGCTGCTCCCGGAGGAGACGTCGGTCGGGCCGAGCGCCGATCCAGAGGCGCAGGCCGCGGTCATCCTCGCCGAGTCCGAGGAACGCACGGTGCACGCCGATCCCGACGACGCCCAGGGCGGGCACCGGCAGAGCTCGGACACCGCCGACTGAGCCCGCGCACGGCGGCGCCCCCGAGGAGTTCCTCGGGGGCGCTGCCGCGCGTCAGGCCCGCGCGGGGGCGGTGCTGTCCCGGACGACCAGCTCGGTGGCCAGCTCCAGCCGGGGGGTCTCCACCGGCTCGCCACGGACCAGCCGCAGCAGGGTGCGGGCGGCCACCATGCCCATCTCGGCCAGCGGCTGGTGCACCGTGGTCAGCGGCGGGGAGGACCACTGGGCCGCCGGCAGGTCGTCGAAGCCGACGATGCTGACGTCCTCGGGCACCCGCAGCCCCCGGCGCCGGACCGCCTCGTAGACGCCCATCGCCATCTGGTCGTTGGCGGCGAAGACCGCGGTCGGCGGCTCGGGGAGGGCCAGCAGCCGGCTCGCGGCGGCGAACCCGGACTCGTAGCCGAAGTCGCCCTCGAGCATCAGGTCGGGGTCGACACGCAGCCCCGCCGCGGCCAGCCCCGCGCGGTACCCGCCGAGCCGCGCCCGGCTGCAGGAGAGCGACGGCGTGCCACCCACGTAGCCGATCCGACGGTGTCCCAGGCCCAGCAGGTGCTCGGTGGCGCTGACCCCGCCGGCCCAGTTCGTCGCGCCGATGGTCGGGACGTCGAGCGCCGGCACGCCGGCGGGGTCGATCACCACGGCGGGCACGTGCAGCTCGCGGAGCTCGGACTCCAGTGCCGGGTCCAGGGCGCTGGTGACCAGCACCGCGCCGTCGCTGGCCCGGGCGCGCAGGTTGTCCAGCCACACCCGGGCGTCGCTGGCCCGGCGGTGGATCGCGCTGATCACCGTGCCCGCGCCCTCGGCGTGCACAGCGCCCTCGACGCCGCGGATGATCTCCACCGCCCAGGGGCTGTCCAGGTCGCTGAACACCAGGTCGACGAGCTTGGGGGTCTCCGGGGCGCGTCCACCGCGCCGCTGGTAGCCGTGCGAGCGCAACAGGGCCTCGACCCGCTGCCGGGTGTGCGGGGCCACGTCGGACCGGCCGTTGAGCACACGTGAGACCGTCGGCACGGACACCCCCGCCTCGGCCGCGATGGCCGCGATGGTGACCGTGCGCGTCTGGGTCTCGGACACGGACCCCTCCTCCTCGTCGGAGGGTCCACCCTACGGCTCGGGGACACGCCCACCCGCCGCGACCGGGTGAGACGGGGACACGCCGACCGCCTCTTGCCACGGCTCACAGCCGTCCTTAACGTGCCGCGCATCACTTCCGGAAAACTCCCGGAACTGGCAACGTCGCCGACGAGAGGTTGCGCCATGCGCCCCCAGCGGTCCCTGTCCCGAACGTTCCTCCGGTGCGCCGTGGGGGTGGGCATGCTGCCCGTCCTGCTCGGCGCGACCCTGGCCCCGGCCGCGGCCGCCCCGGCCGGGGAACGCGGTCGAGCACCCGACCACGCCGTGGAACACCGCGTCCACAAGACCCTCGACCGGCTCGGCCTGCGCACGGTGGCCCCCGGCGACCTGGCGATCGGCACCGCGGTCGCCGGGGGCGGGCACCACCTGGAGCAGGACTACCCCGACCCGTTCACCTACGACAAGCCCTACCGCAAGGCGCTGGCGCGGGAGTTCAGCTCCCTGTCGCCGGAGAACCAGATGAAGTGGGAGTTCATCCACCCCGAGCAGGACCGGTACGAGTTCGCCGCCGCGGACGCGATCGTCGAGTTCGCCCAGCGCAACGGGCAGGCCGTGCGTGGCCACACCCTGCTGTGGCACAGCCAGAACCCGGCGTGGCTGGAAGAGGGCGACTTCACCCCTGACGAGCTGCGCGCGATCCTGAAGGACCACATCCAGACCGTGGTCGGCCGGTACGCCGGCAAGATCCAGCAGTGGGACGTCGCCAACGAGATCTTCACCGACGGGGCGAACCCCACCCTCCGACCGGAGAACATCTGGATCAGCGAGCTCGGCCCGGGCATCATCGCCGACGCCTTCCGCTGGGCCCACGAGGCCGACCCGCAGGCGAAGCTCTTCCTCAACGACTACGCCGTCGACGACATCGGGGCCAAGAGCGACGCCTACTACTCGCTCGCCCAGGACCTGCTGGCCGAGGGGGTGCCGCTGCACGGCTTCGCCACCCAGTCGCACCTGAGCTTCGAGTACCCGTTCCCGGCGACCCTGCAGGAGAACCTGCAGCGCTTCGACGACCTCGGTCTGGAGACCGCGATCACCGAGCTCGACGTGCGCATGCCGCTGGGTGAGAACGGCCGGCCCACCTGGCAGCAGCTGGACCAGCAGGCCGACTGGTACCGCATGGCCCTGCAGGCCTGCCTGCGCGTGGAGGAGTGCAACAGCTTCACCATCTGGGGCTTCAACGACAAGTACTCGTGGGTGCCGCACTTCTTCGAGGGCACCGGCGCGGCCAACGTGATGTTCGAGGACTACACGCGCAAGCCCGCCTACTGGGCGCTGGCCGTCACGCTCGCCAAGGCCCGCTGGCTGAACTGGCGGTGAGCCGGGCGCCGGGCCGGCGCGCCACCCTGCCGGCCCGGCGCTGAACCGCGCCCGGTGGGGAGCCCGGTGACTGGCCGGGCTCCCCACCGGGTAGCCGTCCGAGGTCAACCGTCCCGACGACCGAGGAGAACGGCCGTGCCGAAGACCACGAAGAGCGGTGACGCGAAGCAGAGCGAGCTCCCCAGCACGCTGCAGCGCTCCGACGAGAAGGCGCAGCGGACCTTCGCCAAGGCGCACGACTCCGCCGCCGACGAGTACGGCGACGAACAGCGGGCCAACCGGGTCGCGTGGGGGGCGGTGAAGCACACCCACGAGAAGGTCGGCGACCACTGGGAGCCCAAGGAGGGTGGCAAGAAGGGTCCCAGCGACGAGCAGTCGGCCAAGGGCAACGCCGACACCGACTACGACAGCAAGGGCGGGGTCGACGCGAACGCCTCCAAGTCCCACCTGTACGACGTGGCCAAGCGGCTGGACGTCGAAGGCCGGTCGACGATGGACAAGGGCGAGCTGGTCGATGCCATCGAGAAGGCCAACGACGAGAAGACCGCCGAGGCGCGGGAGAAGTGACCCGGCGACACTGAGCGGGTGCACCGCGAGGAGATCAGGGTCCGCTACGAGCGGGCCAGCCAGTGGCCGCTCGTCGTCGTCGCGCTGCTGTTCGTCACCGCGTACGCGTGGCGGGTGCTGCGCCCGGGCGTCCCGGACTGGGTCCAGACGACGCTGACCGTCGTCACGCTCGCGGCGTGGCCGGTGTTCGGAGCCGACTACGTGATCCGCCTGGTGCTGGCGGAGAAGCGCTGGCGGTTCGTCCGGCGGAACTGGATCGACGGCCTGGCGGTGCTGCTCCCGCTGCTGCGGCCGCTGCGCATCGTCAGCCTGGTCCGGGTCGCGCGGGTCCTCGACCGCAAGCTCACCGTCTCCCTGCACGGCCGGGTCGCCTGGTACGTCACGCTGATCGCGCTGCTGATCTCCTTCATGGCCTCCCTGGCGGTCCTCGACGCCGAGCGCGACGCTCCCGGCGCGGTGATCACCACCTACGGGGACGCGGTCTGGTGGTCGGTGGCGACCATCACCACCGTCGGCTACGGCGACGCCTACCCGGTGACCGCGGAGGGCCGGTTGGTCGCGGTGCTGCTGATGGTCGGCGGCATCGCCCTGCTCGGTGTGGTCACCGCGGCGGTCGCCTCCTGGTTCGTCGGCCGGGTGGCCGACGCCGCGCAGGCCCAGGACCAGCCGGACGACGACGCCCTGCGGGCCGAGGTCCGGGCACTGGCCGAGGAGGTGCGCGGGCTGCGTGCCCAGCTGGGCGAGGGCGAGCTCAGGGCGACGGGACCACGATGAGCTCGGTCTGCCGGCCGTCGAGGTACTCCACTCCGGCGCTCGTCAGCGCGATGCCCTGCTCCAGCCCGATCCGGACCAGCTGACCGCCCCACTCCGGCACCGGCACCCGTACGCACAGCTCCAGCGCCCAGACGGTGTCGGGGTGGACGACGGCCTCACCGGCGCCGGGGACGCCGTCCTGCTGGTCCCACGTGCCGATCGCCGGTCCGGCGCCGTGCCCGTGCACGCCCACCGGGTGGGAGTAGACGTCGCCGTCGATGCCGGCCACGGCCGCGGCGGCCCGGGCGGTGGCGAGCACCTCGTCGCCGGTGCACCCGGGCTGCAGCGCCGCCGTCGTCAGGTCCTGCATCCGGTTGCCCACCCGCAGCGCCGCGGTCAGGCCGGCCGGCGGTCGGGTCTCCCCGGGCCGGAGCACGTAGGCGTTGCGCTGCGTGTCGGTGGTCAGCCCCAGGCTGGAGAGGCCGACGTCGCAGTGCAGCAGGTCCCCGGGTTCGACGACGGCGTCGTACGGCACGCCGGGCAGCGCCGTGCCGTGCTCGTCGACCAGCGGGGTCCCGGCGCGTTGCAGGCCGACGGTCGGCTGGAACCACGGGTCGACGCCCAGGTCGGCGAAGCGCTGCCGGATCCACCAGGCGACGTCCAGCGCCGTCGTGCGCCCCACCTCGATCGCCGCGGGGGAGAACGCCTGCCCGATCACCTCGTGCGCCAGCCGGTTCATCGCGTGCATCGCAGCGATCTCCTCCGGCAGCCGGGTCTCCAGCCAGCCCACGACCAGTTGCTCGGCGGGGACGACCCGGTCGGCGTGCGGGCCGAGCGCGGCCAGCAGGAGCCGGTGCTCGGTGGCGGACAGGCCGTCGGCGTGCGCGAAGGTCGCCGACACGTCGATGCCGATGGACCGGGGGGCCGCCTGGTCGACGAACCGGCGGACCGACGCCCACTGCGACTGCTCGGGGGTGTGCCCGGGGAGCTCGTCGTCGTCCCAGGCCGGCTGGAACTGGCCGACCGGGTAGCGGGACACCGCGGCCGCGGTGACCCCGTCGTCGCTCCGGTGGAACAGCAGGACCGTGCGCCGCCGGGCCGACAGCCAGGTCGCCGGCAGCAGGGTGGGCAGCACCGGGTCCTCGTTGTACTCCCGGCCCACGACCACCCACAGGTCGATCCCGGCGCGGTCCATCAGCGCCGGCAGCAGGTCCAGCAGCCGCTGGGTGAGCCAGCGGTCGCGGACGTCGGCCTGCTCCCGCAGTGGCAGCGGCACGGTGCGGGTCGGGTCGGCGCCCGGACGCCCCGGCGTGATCACGGTCATGAGGGGAGGAAAGCAGAACCGGCGGCGGTCCACCGCCCGGACGCCGTCAGGCCATGCCACCGGACGCCGGGTCGGGCGTCTGGGCGGAGGGCGGCGGCTCCGATGCCGGGTGGCGGGGCTCGCGGGGGAGGGGCACGAGGTGGGCGCCGGCCAGCACCACCTGGTCCCGGCCGTCCCTCTTCGCCCGGTACATCGCCGCGTCGGCGCGGTCGACCAGCCGCCACAGCGCCTCCGCCGGGTTCTCGGTGCCATCGGGGCGGGTCAGCGCCACCCCGATGGAGACCGTCACCTCCCGGTCCCGCCCGGCAGAGCTGGTGGCGACCGCGGCGCGCAGGCGCTCGGCCAGGTGCCGCGCCTCGGCCGGGTCGCCGGCCAGGCCGATGACCACCAGCTCCTCGCCGCCGGTACGGGCCAGCACGTCGGTCGGGCGGACGGTGCTCGCCAGGGCCGCGGCGACGCAGCGCAGCACCTCGTCGCCGACCGCGTGCCCGAACGCGTCGTTGAGCCGCTTGAAGTGGTCCAGGTCGAGGACCAGGGCCACCACCCGCTGCCCCTCCCGGCGGGCCTGGCGCCAGATCCGCGGGGCCTGCTCCACCAGGCACCGGCGGTTGGCCAGCCCGGTCAGCGGATCGGTGGAGGACAGCGCCCGGGTGCGGGTCAGCAGCCGCTCGATCCGGCGGCGCAGCAGGAACACCCCGGCGGTGACGACGTCGAGCACCACCGCGTTCACCGCGACCTGGACCACCAGGCCCGCCGGGTCGGGGTAGCTGCCGGCCAGGGCGGCGGCACAGGCCACCACCACCAGGACCATGTGCAGGGCGAGCATCCGCGGCCCGAGGAACCAGGCCGCCGCCGCGCAGCAGAACAGCAGCATCAGCGGTGGCGAGTAGAGCATCGGGTCGGTGACCGAGCGGGCCACCACGACGTAGACGACGTCGCCCACGATCACGAGCGCCGCCGTCGTCGGGGCATCGACCTGCCGGCGTACCGCCAGCGCCGCACCGAGGAGCACCAGCACCACCATCGTGGCCAGGTACAGCCACCGGGTCGGCCCCTCGCGCAGCACCCCGTCGATGAGCAGGTTCAGCGAGCCGAGCCCGGCGCCGACGGCCAGCAGCGCGGCGAGGCACCAGGCGGCCACCCGGCTGTCGGGGGTGCGCCCGGAGCTGCCGTCGGCACCGTCCTCCGGATGCCGGTGACGCTCCGTGGCCGGCCCCCGCTCGTCCGTCATGGCAGCAGGATGCACCACCGGCGGCTCCGGCAGAACCCCTGCTGAGCTGCTCGTTCCGGTACCGCGAGGTCCGTGCGCGCCCCGCGCTCGGGGCGGCGCGCGCCCGGCCCGGGTGCGAGGCTGGGACGGTCCGAGGAGAGAGGAGGCCGACGTGGCCACGGGTCCCTGGTTCTACTGCCTCAAGCACCACGCGGTCGAGGACCGCGACGGCTGCGCGGAGCGGCACCGGCTCGGTCCGTTCGACACCCGCGAGGAGGCCGAGCAGGCGCTGGCGAAGGTCGCCGAGCGCAACGAGGCGGCCGACGCCGCCGACCGGGAGTGGGAGGAGGGGCGCCGCCGCTGAGCGGGCCCCCGCCGGTGCTCCGGTCGGCCGGGAAGGGCCGGGAAGGGCATGATCGTCGGCAGCGGGCGCGCGCCGGTGCGCGGCCGGAGCGGCAGGAGGGCTCGTGACGGACGGACGTGCGTTGGAGGACCTCGTGGTCGGCGTGCTCGGGGGCACCGGGCCGCAGGGCCGCGGGCTGGCCGTGCGTCTGGCCGCTGCCGGGCAGCGGGTGCTGCTCGGCTCCCGGGACGCCGAACGCGCCGAGCAGGTCGCCGGCGAGGTCGCCACCCGGGCCGGCGCGGCCGCCGGGGGCGTGGAGGTGTCGGTCCGCGGTGGGTCGAACACCGACGTCGCCGGTGCGGCCGACCTCGTCGTGGTCGCCGTCCCCTACGCCGGGCACGCCGACACCCTGGCCGAGCTGGCGACCCCGCTGGCCGGCAAGGTCGTCGTCGACTGCGTGGTGCCGATGGGCTGGGACGAGCTGGGTGCCTACGTGCTCGACGTCCCCGAGGGCAGCGTCTGCCAGCAGGCCGCGGTGCTGCTGCCGGACAGCTTCGTCGTGGGCGCCTTCCACCACCTCTCCGCCGTCCTGCTGGAGGACCTCTCCCGGCCGACCCTCGACGGCGACGTGATGGTCGTCGGCGACACCCGGGAGGCCACCGACGTGGTGCAGGCCCTGGCCGGGCGGCTGCCGGGCATGCGCGGGGTCTACGCCGGGCGGCTGCGCAACGCCCGTCAGGTCGAGGCGCTGACGATCAACCTGGTGTCGGTCAACCGCCGGTACAAGGCGCACGCCGGCGTACGCATCACCGACGTCTGAGCGCCACCGCACCGAGGACGTCGATGAGCTCCTCCCCCGGGCGGCCGAGGCGCTGGACGCGCTGGCAGTCGGCCGGCGGCCCGGGCTGAGCGCGGCCCACGTGCACGACGTCGTCTTCCGCGAGCCGCCGTTCGGCGGTGGCCGCGGCTACGACGAGGGCCAGGTCGACGACCTGCTCGACAGGATCGAGGCCGCGCTGCGCGGCTGAGAGCCGGCGACGACGTCCGAACGAGCGAACGGTGTGCGCGGACTGCCGGCTCCGGTCGGTGGAACCGGCAGTCCGCGCACACCGTCGGCGCGGCGGTTACTCGAAGGAGTGCTCGGCGGTGGGGAAGGCGCCGGTGCGGACCTCGTCGGCGTACTCCCGGGCCGCGCGCAGCAGCTCGGTGCGCAGGTCGGCGTACTTCTTCACGAACCGCGGCACCCGGCCGCCGGTGAGCCCGGCCATGTCCGGCCACACCAGCACCTGGGCGTCGCAGTCCGGGCCGGCGCCGATGCCGATGGTGGGGATCGCCAGTTCTGCGGTGACCTGGCCGGCGATCGCCGCGGGCACCATCTCCAGGACGACGGCGAAGGCGCCGGCCTCCTGCACCGCCCGGGCGTCGGCGAGCAGCTGCTCGGCGCCGGCGCCGCGTCCCTGCACCCGGAAACCACCGAGGGTGTGCTCGCTCTGCGGGGTGAAGCCGATGTGCGCCATCACCGGGATGCCGGCCTCGTGCAGCAGCCGGATCTGCGGGGCCACCCGGACCCCGCCCTCGAGCTTGACCGCCTGCGCGCCGCCCTCCTTCATCATCCGGACGGCGCTCTCGTAGGCCTGCTGGGGCCCCGACTCGTAGCTGCCGAACGGGAGGTCGGCGACGATCAGCGCCCGTGTCGTCGACCGGGTGACCGCCTTGGTCAGCAGCAGGATGTCCTCGACCGTCACCGGCACGGTGCCGGTGTGGCCGAGGACGACGTTGCCGGCGGAGTCGCCCACCAGCAGCACCGGGATGCCGGCCTCCTCGAACACCGCGGCGCTGACCGTGTCGTAGGCGGTGAGCATGGCCCACTTCTCGCCCCGCTCCTTGGCCTGCTGCAGGTGGTGCACGCGCACCCGGGCGGTCGACGTGCCGCCATAGAGCACCGACTCGGTCATGACGCTCCTCCACGGACGCCGGCGGCGGGGCCGCGGCGCTGACGGTTCCGGCGCCCCGGCAGGCGGCGCCCGGGGAGATCTTCGTCCTGCCGCCTGCCGTCGTGCACGGGCCCCCGGTGCCGACCGGGCCACGGGTCGCCGATCTGGACTCCGACCCCGCGTCCCACTCGTGCCCGACCCTCCCAGGGGGCAGGCTGGGGGTCGCGTAACACGACCGTCACGACCGGAGGCCAGCATGGCGAACATGGACCGCCAGCAGGAGTTCGTCCTGCGCACCCTGGAGGAGCGCGACATCCGCTTCGTGCGGCTGTGGTTCACCGACGTCTCCGGCTACCTCAAGGCCGTCGCCGTCGCCCCGGCCGAGATCGAGGCGGCGTTCGCGGAGGGCATCGGCTTCGACGGCTCGGCGATCGAGGGCTTCGCCCGGGTCTACGAGTCCGACATGCTCGCCAAGCCCGACCCGGGCACCTTCCAGGTGATGCCGGCGGCCAAGGGCCAGGCCAGCGACACCGCCCGGATGTTCTGCGACATCACGCTGCCCGACGGGTCGCCGGCCTGGGCCGACCCGCGGCACGTGCTGCGCCGCACCCTGGCCAAGGCCGCGGACATGGGGTTCACCTTCTACACCCACCCCGAGGTCGAGTTCTTCCTGCTCAAGGACCTGCCCAGCGACGGCACCCCGCCGCAGCCGGCCGACACCGGGGGCTACTTCGACCTGTCGACGCACAACGTCGCCCACGACTTCCGCCGGGAGGCGGTCTTCGCGCTGGAGGCGATGGGCATCTCGGTGGAGTTCAGCCACCACGAGGTCGCGCCCGGCCAGCAGGAGATCGACCTGCGCTACGCCGACGCGCTGTCCATGGCCGACAACATCATGACGCTGCGGCACGTCGTCCGTGAGGTGGCGCTCGGCCAGCAGGTGCACGCCACGTTCATGCCCAAGCCGTTCACCGAGCTGGCCGGCTCGGCGATGCACACGCACCTGTCGCTGTTCGAGGGCGACCGCAACGCCTTCCACGACGCCGCCGACCCGATGCGGCTGTCGACGACGGCCAAGCAGTTCATCGCCGGGCTGCTGACCCACGCCCGGGAGATGACCGCGATCACCAACCAGACGGTCAACTCCTACCGCCGGCTGCTGGCCGGCACCGAGGCGCCCACCGCCGCCACCTGGGGCCGGGCCAACCGCTCCGCGCTGGTCCGGCTGCCCTCCTACAAGCCGAACAAGGGCAACTCGGCCCGGGTCGAGGTCCGCTCCCCGGACTCCGCCTGCAACCCGTACCTGACCTTCGCGGTGCTGCTCGCCGCCGGGCTGCGCGGCATCGAGAAGGGGTACGAGCTCCCGCCCGAGGCCGAGGACGACGTCTGGTCGCTGACCGACACCGAGCGCCGCGCCGCCGGCTACCAGGACCTCCCGGTCTCCCTGGGTGAGGCGCTGACCGCCATGGAGGGCAGCGAGCTGGTCGCCGAGACCCTCGGGGAGCACGTGTTCCAGTTCTTCCTGCGCAACAAGTGGGAGGAGTTCAACGCCTACCGGCAGAACGTCACCCCCTTCGAGCTGCAGCGCTACCTCCCCGGCCTCTGACGCGTCCTGGTGCCGCCACAATGGCCATTTTGGCGGCACCAGGACGGCGCTCACTAGGCTCGGCGCCGTGGCCCGCCTGCTCGTCGTCGTCCCGTCCGACACCGACCCGCCGACCCGGCTGGGGGAGTGGCTGCGGAACGCCGGGCTGGAGCTGGACGAGCGGCGGCTGTCCCGCGGGGAGCCGCTGCCGGCGGACCTGACCGGCGTCGACGGGCTGCTGGTCCTGGGCGGCCCGCAGTCCTCGCTGGACCCCGCGGAGGTCTCCCCGGAGCTGACCGGGGTCCGGTACCTGCTGGCCCAGGCGCTGGCCGCCGACGTGCCGACGCTGGCCATCTGCCTGGGTGCCCAGCTGCTCGCCCAGGTCGGCGGTGGCAGCACCCGGATCGGCGCCGACGGGCCGGAGGTCGGCGCCACGTTGGTGGCCAAGCGGGACGCCGCCGACGCCGATCCGCTGTTCGGCCCGCTGCCGCTGTCGCCGGACGTGCTGCAGTGGCACCACGACGAGATCGACGCACTGCCCGCCGGCGCGACGCTGCTGGCCAGCAACCCCGCCTACCCGCACCAGGCCTACCGGGTCGGGCAGCACGTGTACGGACTGCAGTTCCACATCGAGCCCGACGAGGCGGTGCTGCGCCAGTGGGCCGGCTCCGACCCGGTCGGGGTGGCCAGCAGCGGCACCGACGTCGCGACCGTCTGCGCCCGCGCCGCCGCGGTGCTGCCCGACGTCGCGGAGGTGTGGGCGCCGTTCGCCGGCCGGTTCGCCGCGCTGGTCGAGGAGCACGTCCGGACCCGTCCCGCACCGGCCGGGGGCTGAGGGTGACCGCCGTGCAGCCCGAGGGCGGGATCCCCCGGCGCGCTCTCGTCCGGCTGGCCCGCCTGGGGTTCGAGGACGGCGAGCGCGCCGCCCGGCTGCTGTCGGACCCGGCGCTGGGCCTGTGGGACCTGGACCGCAACGAGCCCGCCGACCCCGAGGCCGCCCCGGTGGTCTCCGCCCTGGCCCGTGCCGGCGACCCCGACCTGGCGCTGCGGTCGCTGAGCCGGCTGGTCGAGGCGCTGGACGGGATCGACCCCGACGGCGAGGCCGCCGCTGCGCTGCTCGCCCGGCTGCGGGGTTCGGCGCTGGTCCGCACCCGGCTGCTCGGGGTGCTCGGCGCCTCCGCGGGGCTCGGCGACCACCTGGCCGCCCAGCCCGCCGACTGGGTGGTGCTCGACACCGAGGACCGCTGGGGCGCCCGGCCCAGCCCGCAGGAGCTGGAGCAGCAGCTGCTGTTCGCCGTCGGGGCCGACCCCGACGACCCCCCGTGGGGGGTGGGCCTGGGCAGCGCCGCACCGGACGCCGATCCGGCCCGAGTCCGCGACCTGCACCACGCCTACCTCCGGGCCGTTCTCTCCCTCGCCGGCCGGGACATCGCCGACGGCCTGCCCGCCGACGAGGTGGCCGGTGAGCTCGCCGACATCGCCGCCGCGGTGCTCACCGCCGGGCTGGCGCTGGCCGTGGCCGAGCAGCCGCCGGGGTCGGCGCCCTGCCGGCTGGCGGTGATCGCGCTGGGCAAGACCGGCGGGCGGGAGCTCAACTACGTCAGCGACGTCGACGTCGTCTTCGTCGCCGAGCCGCTGGCCGACGCACCCGAGGACGCCGACGAGGCGGGCGCCCTGGCCACCGCGACCCGGGTCGCCGGTGCGCTGATGCGGATCTGCGGTCAGGCGGCGTGGGAGGTCGACGCGGCGCTGCGCCCCGAGGGCAAGGCCGGCGTGCTGGTGCGCACCCTGGCCGGGCACCGGGCCTACTACGAGAAGTGGGCCAGCACCTGGGAGTTCCAGGCGCTGCTGAAGATGCGCCCGGTCGCCGGTGACCCGGCCCTGGGCCGGGAGTACGTCGACGCGCTCTGGCCGCTGGTGTGGAAGGCCGGTGACCGGCCCGGGTTCGTCGGGGAGATCCAGGCGATGCGCCGCCGGGTCGAGCAGCACATCCCCGCCGCGCAGGCCGACCGGGAGCTGAAGCTGGGCCGCGGCGGGCTGCGCGACGTGGAGTTCAGCGTCCAGCTGCTGCAGCTGGTGCACGGCCGCGCCGACGTCACCCTGCGCGTGGGCGGCACCATCCCGGCGCTGACCGTGCTCGGGGCCGGTGGCTACATCGGCCGGGAGGACGCCGCCACCCTGGTCTCGGCCTACCGGTTCCTGCGCACCGTCGAGCACCGGCTGCAGTTGCTCCGGCTGCGCCGCACCCACCTGATCCCGGTCGCCGGTGACCAGCTGCGCTGGCTGGCCCGGTCGCTGGGCTACAAGCCCGACGACCGCGGCGACTCGGTGGCGGTGCTCCGCGCCGAGCTCACCCTGCACACCCGGGTGGTGCGCCGGCTGCACGAGAAGCTCTTCTACCGGCCGCTGCTGTCCTCGGTGGCGAAGGTCCCCGGCGAGCAGCTGCAGTTGGGGTCGAAGGCAGCGGGGGAGTGGCTGCGGGCACTGGGCTTCGCCGACCCGGACGGCGCGCTGCGGCACATGGGCGCGCTGACCGGCGGCCTGAGCCGCTCGGCCTCCATGCAGCGCTACCTGCTGCCGGTGCTGCTGCAGACCTTCGCCTCCTGCGCCGACCCCGACGCCGGCCTGCTGGCCTACCGGCGGGTCAGCGAGGCGCTCGGGCACGACCAGTGGTTCCTCCGGCTGCTGCGCGACGAGGGGCGCACCGCCGAGCGGCTGGCGGTGCTCCTGGGCTCCAGCCAGTACATCGCCGGGCTGCTCACCCGCACCCCGGAGGCGATGCGCACCCTGGCCGACGACGCCCAGCTGGAGCCGCGCGGCGCCGACGTGCTCACCACCGCCTGGCGGCAGGCGGTGTCCCGGGCCGGTGACGCCGCCGCCGGCATGCAGGTGCTCCGCGCGCTGCGCCGACAGGAGCTGCTGCGCATCGCCTGCGCGGACCTGCTCGGCCGGCTCGACGTCGTCCGGGTCGGGCAGGCGCTGCACGCCGTCGCCGTCGCCACCCTGCGCGCCGGGCTGGACGCCGCCGTGCGCAGCTGGGCCGCCGAGACCGGCACCACCCCGGCCGACGTGCCGGTCGACCTCGCGGTGATCGGCATGGGCCGCCTCGGCGGTGCGGAGATGGGCTACGGCTCGGACGCCGACGTGCTGTTCGTGCACCGGGTGCGGCCCGGCGCCGACCCGGGGAAGGCCACCTCGGCGGCGAACAGCGTCGCGCACACCCTGCGCCGGCTGCTCGGCGAGCCGGCCCCGGACCCCGCGTTCGAGGTGGACGCCGACCTGCGCCCGGAGGGCCGGCAGGGTGCGCTGTCGCGCAGCCTCTCGGCCTTCGCCGAGTACTACCAGCGCTGGGTCTCGACCTGGGAGGTGCAGGCGCTGCTGCGCGCCGACCCGGTGGCCGGCGACGAGGAGCTGGGCCGGGAGTTCGTCCGCCTCGTCGATCCGCTGCGCTACCCGGCCGCCGGGCTGAGCAGCGAGCAGATCGCGGAGATCCGGCGGATCAAGGCGCGGGTCGACAGCGAACGGCTGCCCCGCGGCGCGGACCCGGCCACGCACACCAAGCTGGGGCGCGGTGGGCTGGCCGACGTCGAGTGGACCGTGCAGCTGCTGCAGCTGGAGCACGCCGCGGCCCACCCGCAGCTGCGGGTGACCTCCACGGTCGCGGCGCTGGGCGCCCTCGCCGACGCCGGGCTGCTCCCCGAGGACCAGCGGACCGCCCTGCAGACGGCCTGGGAGCTGGCCAGCCGGGCCCGCAACGCCGTCTTCCTGGTGCGGGGGCGCCCGGGAGACCAGCTGCCCCGGCAGGGCCTGGAGCTGGGCGGGGTGGCGCGCGCCTGCGGCTACGGCCCCGACGTCGATCCCGGCCAGTTCCTCGACGACTACCGGCGGGTCACCCGGCACGCCCGGACCGTCGTCGACGAGGTCTTCTACGGCCGCACCGAGGAGGGCTGATCCCCGTGTACGTGCCCGCCGCCTTCGCCGCGCCCGGCGACGCCGTCGCCGCGCTGCTGGCCGCGCCCGGCGCCGTCGACCTGGTCAGCGCCACCCCGGCGGGGCTGACCGCCACGACCCTGCCGATGGTGCACGACCCGGCGAGCGGCACGCTGCGCGGTCACCTCGCCCGGAACAACCCCCAGTGGCGGGACACCGTGGGGGAGGTGCTGGTCATCGTCCGCGGGCCGGACGCCTACGTCTCGCCGTCCTGGTACGCCACCAAGGCCGAGCACGGCCGCGTGGTGCCCACCTGGGACTACGTCGTCGCCCATGTGCACGGGCCGCTGGTGGTGCACGAGGACCCGGCCTGGCTCGCCGCGCACGTGGCGGCGCTGACCGACGCCCACGAGGGCGGCCGCGCCGAGCCGTGGGCGGTCGGCGACGCGCCGGAGCGGTTCGTCGCCGGCCAGCTGCGCGCCATCGTCGGGGTGGAGGTCCGCATCGCCCGGGTCGAGGCGAAGTGGAAGCTCTCGCAGAACCGGTCGGCCGCCGACGTCGACGGGGTGGTCGCCGGCCTGCGCGCCGACGGCGCCAGGACGACGGCCGACGCGGTGGCCGCCGTCCGTCCGGAGTCGCGCGGTTGAGCGGGGTTACCCCCGGGAACCAGCCACCGGTGCCCCCCGAGACCCCCGACACCGACCCCGCCGACGTCTCCGACGTGACCGTGCGCGACCTGCCCCCGGCCGACGAGCCGACCGCGACCATCACGCCCTACCGCGACGGCCCGCTGGTGGTGCGCGGCGACTTCCGCCTGGTCGACACCGACGGCAACGAGATCGACCCCGGCCGGAAGACGGTGGCGCTGTGCCGGTGCGGGAAGTCCGGGATCAAGCCGTTCTGCGACGGCACGCACAAGCGGTCCGGCTTCCACGCCGCCAGCGCGCCCGCCCGGCCCCGCCCGGCGGCGCGGATCGTCGCCGAGGCCCGCGACAACCGCGGCTGAGCCGGCTGGACCGGGCCGGGCCACCGCGCGTTCACCGGCCGGTCACCGGGCGCTGGCCCGCCGCGGTCAGGGTGGGCGCGTTCCCGCCCCGACCGCCGAAGGTGGCCCGTGCTCCGTCGCCCGCTCCGCTCCGTTCCCGCTGCCGCGCCCGCCGTCCTCACCGCCGGCCTGCTGACCGCCGTGCTCACCGCCGGTACGGCGTCCGCCGCCACCCCGCCGACCTTCTCGGCGCTGGCCACCTTCCCGGTCGCCGGTGAGGTCGCCGAGATCATCTCGGCCACCCCGGACGGCCGGACCGTCGTCTACACCGACTCCGAGCTGGGCCAGGTCGGCCTGGTCGACCTCAGCCGGCCCACCGCGCCCCGCCAGCTCGGCACGATCGACGTGGGCGGCTCACCGACCTCGGTGACGGTGATGTCCAACGCGCGGTACGCCCTCGTCGCCGTCGACACCACCACCGACCTGACCCGGCCCTCGGGCCACCTGGCGGTCATCGACCTGCCCCGGCGGGAGGTGGTGCGCACCATCGACCTGGGCGGCCAGCCCGACTCCATCGACGTCGGGCCCAGCGGGGTGTTCGCGGCGATCGCCATCGAGAACCAGCGCGACGAGGACCTGGTCGTCGACGGGGTCGAGGGCGGCCTGCCGCAGCTGCCGGCCGGCCACCTGTCCGTGGTCGACCTGCGCGGGCCGGTGTCGGCCTGGACCGCCGGGCGGGTGGAGCTGACCGGCCTGCCGGGCATGGTCTTCCCCGCCGACCCGGAGCCGGAGTTCGTCGACGTCGACGGGCGGGACGTCGCGGCGGTGACGCTGCAGGAGAACAACGCGATCGCCCTGGTCGACCTGGCCCGCAAGCGGGTCGTGCACTCGTTCTCCGCCGGCACGGTCACCCGCACCGACGCCGACATCGCCGACGACGACACCGTCGCCTTCGACGACACCCTCGTCGCACCGCGGGAGCCGGACGCCGTCCAGTGGACCCTGCGCGGGGAGCTGGTCACCGCCGACGAGGGCGACCTGTTCGCCGAGCCCAGCGGTGGCCGCGGCTGGACGGTGTTCCGCCAGGACGGCACGGTGCGCTGGTCCAGCGCCGGTTCGGCGGAGCGCGCACTCGCCGACGCCGGTCGCTACCCCGACGGGCGCAGCGACGACAAGGGCGCGGAGTTCGAAGGTGCCGAGGTCGCCCGCATGCGCGGCACCGACTACGCGTTCATCGGCGCCGAGCGCGGCGACGCCGTCCTGGTGTACGACATCGGCCGCAGCGCCACCCCGCGGCTGCTCCAGGTGCTGTCCACCGGCGACGCCCCCGAGGGCCTGCTCGCCATCGAGTCGCGGGAGCTGTTCGTGACCAGCGACGAGGACGACGGCACGCTGTCGGTCTTCGGCCTGCGCTGAGGCCCGGAGCCGGTCGCTGCAGCTAGGCGGCGACCGGCTCCGCGGTCCGCAGGGCCGACCGCCCGGCTTCCCAGGCGGACAGCAGGTACCCGGCGGTCAGTCCGTCCAGGGCGAGCGAGCACTGTGCACCGAACACGACGTCGGCGGCCAGGGCCGGCTGCTCGGCCACCAGCGACCCACACATGTCGACGGCGGCGATCTGCTCGTGCACCGCGTCGGCCTCCACGTGCTCGTCGTAGAAGACGCTGGTGTCCGCGCCGAACCCCAGCCGCCGCAACCCGGCGGAGTAGCGCCGGCTCGGCTCGGAGGAGGTCATCTCCACCGCGGCCAGGTGGCCCAGGCAGGCGCCGCGCCAACGGCGGTGCAGGCCGAACAGCGACATGGTGTTGACCGAGGCGAAGGCGACCGCCGGGGCGTCGTCCCACAGCGCACCGTAGCCATCGTCCAGGCCCAGGTCGCGCATCATCCCGGCGAAGAGCCGGCTGTGCATGCGCTCGGGTGCCCCGCCGCCGTACTCGTCGGCCTGGATCTCCACCATCGCGGCCTTGCTCCGCCCGGAGATGCGGGGGATGGCCCAGGTGTGCGGATCGCCCTCCTTGAGGTGGTAGACCGACCGCACGGTCAGGTACTCCCGCCACTGGTCGGCGGTGCCCTGCTTGGCCATGTACCGGGACAGCGACGGGCCGTCGTCGGCCTCGATGACCGCGCTGAGCTGCCGGTCGACGGTGTCCTCGGGGAGGTCGACGTCCGGGACGAGCGCCTGCAGGGCCCGCAGGTGCACCGCCTCCAGCAGTGCGCGCAGGCGCAGCAGCTCGGGATCCCACTCCCAGGCGTCGTCGACGTCGTCGAAGCCCTGGTAGTGCAGCTCGTAGCAGACGGCCAGGCTGAGCTGCAGGTCGTCGTCGGTGAGCGGGTCGGCGGTGGTGGCGACCAGGGCCTCGGCGGTAGCGACGGTGGCCGGGCCGATCGAACCGCCGGTCAGGTCCGCGCACAGCGCGGCGCTCAGCGGGCCCCGTGGCTTGGGAAGGCGCATGTCAGCGATCATGCCCCGGACGGCGACGTCCCGAACGTGACCTGCCCCCCCGGCCCGGGGCTCAGGCGTGCGCCTCGAAGGCGGTCGCCATCCTCGCCTGCTCCTCCAGCACGTCGTTGATCCGGGCCTGCACCACGTCCAGCTGGCCGATGATCTCGCTGGTGGCGTGGATGCCGTCGGCGACCGCCTTGCTGCTGGCCTGGATCCCGGCGATCTGGTCGGAGACCTTCTGCGTGGCATTGGCGGTCTCCCGGGCGAGGTCCTTGACCTCGCTGGCGACGACGGCGAAGCCCTTGCCGAGCTCACCGGCGCGGGCGGCCTCGATGGTGGCGTTGAGGGCGAGCAGGTTGGTCTGGTCGGCGATGCCGGAGATGATCCGGATGACCTCGCCGACCGCCGCCGACGCCTCGTCCAGCGAGACGACCTCGCCGGTCATCGTGGAGGCCTGGCTGACCGCGCTCTCGGCGACCCGGCCGGCGTCGCCGGCGGCCTCACGCAGTCGGGACACGGTGTCCAGCAGCTCGCGGGCGTTCTCCGCGGACTCCTCCGTGCGCCGCAGCACGTCCAGCCGCTGGGAGACCAGCTGCTGCACGTTGCGCAGCGCCGAACGGCGCGACTCCGACAGCTCGATGGTCTCGGTGACGAAGAAGTCCATGGTGCCGATGACCCGCCCGCCGACCAGCAGCGGGAAGCAGACACCGGACTTCACCCCGGCGCGCTGGGCTGCCGGGGCACGCACGCAGTCGGTCATCTCACCGATGTCGCTGACGAAGTACAGGTCCCGCGCGCGCCAGGCCCGGCCGGAGAGCCCGACGCCCTCGGCGAAGGAGGCGGCCAGGGTGACCGTGCGGAACTCCTCGCCGGCCGAGCCGGACTCCTGCTGGAACCGCAGCACACCGGCGGCCTCGTCCAGCGCCCAGTAGGAGCCGTAGGCCCAGCCGAACGCCTCCCGGACGGTGTCCAGCGCGATCCGCAGCGCCCCCTGCTGGTCCGACGCGGCGCCCAGCTCGGTCACCACCTGGGTGACGGCGACCCGGTCGTTGAGCGTCTCCTGCAGCTCCTTGGTGCCCAGCGCGGCCCGGCGGGCGTGCGACAGCAGGCGGCCCAGGGAGTCCCACTTGCCCTGGCGGGCGCCGGTGAAGGGCAGCTCGCCGCGGGCGTAGTACTCGTTCAGCGCCACGACGGTGCCGTTCTCGACCGTCGGCAGCACGCAACCGTGGGTGGCGCCGGTCGAACGGGCCCCGGCCCAGCGGGCACAGGCCGCCGGATCGCTGTTCTCGTCGATCAGCACGGCGGCCTTCGTGCGGAGCGCCTGGCCGCCGTAGCCGTCGGCGGAGGTGACCCGGTCGAGGCGGGCCGCCGGGGTCGTCGCGAGGGAACCGGTCATCTCGCCGTGCTCCCCGACCAGCTGGAAGGCGCCGTCCGGGCCGGGGAGCCAGGTGGCCCCGTAGCACAGCCCCAGCTCGTCGACGAGGGTGGCGGTGATCTTGTCGTGGGCGTCGACGGAGTCGCGGACGCCCTGGTCCAGGACCGCGATCACCCGCTCGACCGCCTCGACGTCCCGGGGCATCTCCGCCGGGGAGAGGGGAGCGCGCTCCGGGGTCCTGGTGCGCCGCCTCATCTGTCGTCCCCCATGTCTCGTGGCTGTCCGGCCGCCGTGCGCGGCCTGCCCGCGCGGACCGGGCTCGGTGCGCCGGCCAGGTCCAGGGCTCCCGTCCTCTTCGGCAGCCGGGGGGCGGTGTTGAGCCGACGACCGGATCGGGCGCAATCAGATGGTGCGTCCGGGCGGATGGGACGAGCTCAGAAGCCGGCGGCCTTGTCCACGACGTTGACCAGCGGCTCGCCGGCGGCGAAGCGGCGGCAGTTCTCCGCGAGCACGGCGTACCGGCGCTCCTCCAGGTCCGGGCCGCGGTCGGCCACGTGCGGGGTGATCAGGGCCCGGGGTGCGCTCCAGAGGGGCGAGTCGGCGGGCAGCGGTTCGGGGTCCGCCACGTCGACGCCGGCTGCGCCGAGCAGCCCATCGCTGAGGGCTCGGGCCAGGTCTGCGGTCACGGTGGTGGCGCCGCGGCCCACGGTGACGTACAACGCACCACGGCGCATCCGGCGGAAGCGGGCCAGGTGGAACGTCCCGGCGGTCGCGGTGGTCTCGGGCAGGACGTTCACCACCGCGTCGGCGCGGGGGAGCAGCGCGTCGAGGGCGTCGGGACCGTGCACCTCGGCCACACCCGGCGGCGGGTTCCCGGGGCGCGCGTCGGTGGCCAGCACGGTCATCCCCAGCGCGGCGGCCAGCCGGCCGATCTCGGCGCCGACGCTGCCCAGGCCGGCGACCAGGAGGGTCGCCCCGTCCAGGTGGAGCACCGGGCCCTCGTCGGGGCGCCAGCCGCGCTCGTCCTGCTGCGCCCGGTACACGTCCAGGCGACGGGCCAGCGCGAGCAGCAGCGCGATCGCGTGCACCCCGACCGAGTCGCCGTAGATGCCCCGGACGTTGGTGACGACGACGTCGGACTCGACCAGCTCGGGGAAGAAGTACCCCGACGGCGGGTTGGCCTGGGGGGAGTGCAGCCACCGCAGCCGGCCGGCGGCGGCCAGCAGCCGGGGTGTGAGGGTGCCGAACGCCGCCTCCGCCTCGGTCAGCAGCCCGGCCAACTCGTCCTCCCCGGCCTCGGCCGGAGCCAGCAGGACGTCCAGCTGTGGCACCTGCTCGGCCAGCCGGTCTCGCCATCCCGCCAGCGACCTGCCCGCCTGCGGCAGCAGCACCAGCCGTGGCGTCATCGTGTGCCCTCCTCGTCATCCGCTGCGGGTGCGCACCCGCCACCCGATCCTCACCCAGCGGATCCCGCCCGGCGCGCCGAACGGGATCGGACGCACCGCGGCCCCCGACCTCGGTGAGGTCGGGGGCCGCGGGATCGGACGTCGGAGATCAGATGTCGTAGTACATCGCGAACTCGTGCGGGTGCGGGCGGAGGCGGATCGGGTCGATCTCGTTCTCCCGCTTGTACTCGATCCAGGTCTCGATCAGGTCGGAGGTGAACACGCCACCGTCGAGCAGGTAGTCGTGGTCGACCTCGAGCCGGTCGAGGACGGCGTCGAGCGAGGCGGGCACCTTGTCGATGCCCAGGGCCTCCTCGGGCGGCAGCTCGTAGAGGTCCTTGTCGACCGGCGCCGGGGGCTCGATCTTGTTCTTGATGCCGTCGAGGCCGGCCATCAGCATCGCGGAGAACGCGAGGTAGGGGTTGGCCGACGGGTCGGGCACGCGGAACTCGATGCGCTTGGCCTTCGGGCTGTCGCCGGAGATCGGGATGCGGCAGCAGGCCGAGCGGTTGCGCGCGGAGTAGACCAGGTTGATCGGCGCCTCGTAGCCGGGCACCAGCCGGTGGTAGCTGTTCACCGTCGGGTTGGTGAAGGCCAGCAGCGACGGGGCGTGCGCCAGCAGCCCACCGATGTAGTGGCGGGCGGTGTCGGACAGCCCCGCGTAGCCGGTCTCGGCGTGGAAGAGCGGCTCGCCGTCCTTCCACAGGCTCTGGTGGCAGTGCATGCCCGAGCCGTTGTCGCCGAACAGCGGCTTCGGCATGAAGGTCGCGGTCTTGCCGGCGGCGAAGGCGGTGTTCTTCACGATGTACTTGAAGAGCATCAAGCTGTCGGCCGAGCGCAACAGCGTGTCGAACTTGTAGTTGATCTCGGCCTGACCGCCGGTGCCGACCTCGTGGTGGCCGCGCTCGAGCTGCAGCCCCGCGTTGGTCAGGTTGACCATCATGTCCGCGCGCAGGTCGCTGTAGTGGTCGTACGGCTCGACCGGGAAGTAGCCGCCCTTGGCGCGGGTCTTGTAGCCCAGGTTCGGGCCCCCGTTCTCACCGGTCAGCGAGCCCGAGTTCCACGAGCCCTCGACCGAGTCGACGTGGTAGTAGCCCTCGTTGATCGAGGTGCTGTGCCGGACCGAGTCGAAGACGTAGAACTCGGCCTCGGGGCCGAAGTAGGCGGTGTCGGCGATGCCGGAGCTCGCGAGGTAGGCCTCGGCCTTCTTCGCCACGTTGCGCGGGTCGCGGCTGTAGGCCTCGCGCGTGATCGGGTCGTGGATGAAGAAGTTGACGTTCAGCGTCTTGTGCGCCCGGAACGGGTCGACGAAGGCGCTGTTCGCGTCGGGCAGCAGCAGCATGTCCGACTCGTTGATGGCCTGGAAGCCGCGGATGGAGGACCCGTCGAAGCCCAGGCCCTCGCTGAAGGTGTCCGGGCCGAAGGTCTCCGCCGGGATGGTGAAGTGCTGCATGACGCCGGGGAGGTCGCAGAACCGGACGTCGACGAACTTCACGTCGTTGTCGCGGATGTAGGCGGTGACCTCGTCGGGACTGGTGAACATCGATCCTCCGGGAGTGGACGGACAGCCGACACGCAAGCTACGAGCGCGCGATTGCCCTGGGGTGTCTCTCGTGTTTCCGGGGCGTAACACCGCCTCCGGCGTGTCGCGCCGGGGGCCGGACGGCGCCCACCGAGGCGTGCACGGGGCACGTCCTAGGCTGGCGGACGTGGCCAGTGACGACGTCTCACCTTCTCAGGGGCGCGCCCGGGGCGCCGCACTGGGGTTGCCGGCCACCGGCCCGGGCTCGCTGGCGGGCTTCGGGCAGCGGGTCGCGCAGTACCTGGTCGACGCGGTGGCCGCGGCCCTGGTCGCCGGGCTGTTCACCGCCCCGGAGGCGCCCCGGCTGTGGAGCCTGCTCAGCTTCGGCGTCATCACCGTCGTCTCGCTGGTGCTCGCCGGCCAGACCCCCGGCATGCGGGTGATGGGGCTGCGCCTGGCGCACCCGCACCCCGCTCAGCGGCCGGCGCTGTGGCGGGCCGTCGTCCGCACCGCCCTGCTCATGGCCCTCGTCCCGGCGCTCGTGGTCGACGCCGACGGCCGGGGGATGCACGACCGGCTCACCGACACCGCGGTGGTCCGCGACCGGGCCTGAGAACCGCCGCCCACCCCGCGGGACCGGGGCGGCGCCCCGGACGGGCCGACCGACGACGAACGCCCCCGGCCACAGGGCCGGGGGCGTTCGTCATGGGGGTGCCGGGCTCAGCGGCGGCGGACCTGCCGCTGGCTGATCGACATCTGCCGCCCACCGGGCAGCGGGCCGCCGGGAACCGGCATCCGGCTGCCGCCCAGGGCGCTCATCCGCTTCGACAGCGCGTTGACCTCGGCGCCGGACAGGTTGCGGGGCAGCTTCATGACGTGCGCGCTGAGCTTCTTCAGCGGTACCTCGCCCTCGCCGTCGCCGACCACGACGTCGTAGATCGGGGTGTCGCCGACGACCTTGGCCATCCGGCGCTTCTCCTGCGCGATCAGGCCGCGCACCCGCTGCGGGGTGCCCTCGCCGACCAGGATGATGCCGGGCCGCCCGAGCACCCGGTGCAGGGCGTCGAACTCCCGCGTGCCGGCGATGCCGGAGGAGACCCGCCAGTCACCGCGCATGCCCTCGAGCACCCAGGACGCCGCGCCGGGCTGGCCCTCGACCTGCCGGTACGCCGAGCCCTGGGCGCGCCGGCCGAACACGATGAGGGCGGCGAGCAGCCCGAGCGCGATCGCGATGGGCAGGAACAGGAACGGCGAGCTGAAGACGAGCAGCCCGAACAGCTCCACCGCGGCCGCCACCACCACGAAGGCGATGAGCATGATCCAGGGGAGCTTGGGGTCGTTGCGGTGGGTCAGCGTGTAGGCCTGGCGGATCATCCCCGCCTGGCTCTTGAGCTTGGCCAGCCGCTTCACCTTGGGCTTGCCGTCCTTGCCGGTCTTGCCGCTCGTGGCCTTGCCCGCGGCGGTGGCGCCGGTGTTGCGTCCGGGCGCGCCGCCGGCCGGGCCCCGGCCGGCCTTGCCGGCGGGGGCGGAGGTGTCGGTGGACCTGCTGCGTGCCATGCGTCGAGGATAGCCAGAGGACCCGCTGCCCCCCGCCACTCGCGAGCTCGCGGCGGGCCCCGGCAGCGGGCCGAGGGGCGGGATCAGCTGCGGACGGCGAGCCCGCGCGCCTCCGCGGCCTGCTGGTAGAGCCGCCCCGCCCGGTACGAGCTGCGCACGAGCGGTCCGGCCAGCACGCCGGGGAAGCCGATCTCCTCGGCCTGCGCGGCGAAGCCGACGAACTCGTCGGGCTTGACCCAGCGGATCACCGGGTGGTGCCGGACGCTCGGCCGCAGGTACTGGGTGATGGTCAGCAGGTCGCAGCCGGCGTCGCGGAGGGCCTGCATCGTCTCCACGACCTCGTGCGGCTCCTCGCCCATGCCCAGGATCAGGTTGGACTTCGTGACCAGACCGGCCTCGCGGGCCGCGGTGATCACCGCCAGCGACCGCTCGAAGCGGAAGCCGGGGCGGATCCGCTTGAAGATCCGGGGCACCGTCTCGACGTTGTGCGCCAGCACCTCCGGCCGGGAGGAGAAGACCTCGGCCAGCTGGTCGGGGTCGGCGTTGAAGTCGGGGATCAGCAGCTCGACGCCGCAGCCGGGGATGGCCGCGTGGATCTGCCGGACGGTCTCGGCGTACAGCCACGCGCCGCCGTCGGGGAGGTCGTCGCGAGCGACGCCGGTGACCGTGGCGTAGCGCAGGCCCATGGTGGCGACGCTCTCGGCGACCCGGCGCGGCTCGTCACGGTCGAAGTCGGCGGGCTTGCCGGTGTCGATCTGGCAGAAGTCGCAGCGCCTGGTGCACTGGTCACCGCCGATGAGGAAGGTGGCCTCCCGGTCCTCCCAGCACTCGTAGATGTTGGGGCAGCCGGCTTCCTCGCAGACCGTGTGCAGCCCCTCGCGGCGCACCAGCGACTTCAGCTCGGTGTACTCCGGGCCGGTCTTGAGCTTCGTCTTGATCCACTCGGGCTTGCGCTCGATGGGGGTCTGGCTGTTGCGGACCTCCAGGCGCAGCAGCTTGCGGCCGGCGGGCTCGATCCGGGACGCGTCGCCCGGGGTTTTCGCGGTTGCCTCGTTCGTGGTCGCCTCGTCCATGCCCAGGCTCATGACCAGCACGGTACTCCCGGCTGCCGACGCCCCCGGACGTGCAGGAGGGGGCCCGGCGCGAGTGCGCCGGGCCCCCTCCTGGTGGTGCTGGTCAGCCGCGGGTGTTGCCCGGCGTGCCCGCGGGGCCGCCGGTGTCGTCTGCGTCCGGCCCCGCCGTGGCGACCGGGGTGTCCGGGTCGTTGCGGGTGCTGGTGGTCGGCTCCGGGGTGGACTGGTTGCTCGGCTCACCCGAGCCGGAGGCCGGCTGGGCCTCCAGCGCGCCGATGTCGGTGTCGGTGGGAGCGGAGTCCGACGGCGCGGTCTCCGCGGTCGAGACGGCCTTCCCGCTCTGCGACGCGGGGCTCTCGGTGCCGCCGGCCGGGGTGCTGGGGGAACTGGACACGGGGTCCTCTCGGTAGCTGGGCACGGGCCCGTCGCCGGTGGGCGCGGGGTTCCACGGGTCCTCGCTCTTCTTCCCCCGCAGGACCACGACCACACCCGCGACGACCGCGAGGACCGCGAGGACCCACGGCCAGCGCCGCGGCGCCTTCTCCTCGATGCCGACACCCCGCTTGACCGAGGTGACGGTCGCGGTGGTGCGCTTGGCGGCGTCCTTGCGGGCCCGGGCGGTGGCCTTCTCCAGCGCGGCGCGGCGCTTGGCCGCCTTGCGTGACAGCTCGTCGGCCCGCTTGCCCAGCTCCTCGGCCCTCTTGCCGGCGGCTCGGCGACCGGTCTCGGCCGCGGCGACGGCGGCGGCGAGCCGGGCGGCGGCGGTCTCGCGGGCGGCCTCGGCAGCGGCCACCGCATCGCGGCGCGCCTTCTCGGTCTGGGCGCCGGCGGCGGTGCCCAGGGTGGCCGCGGTGGCGGCGAGCTCCGCGCTGCGGGCCTCCAGCTGGGCCCGGGCCGCCTCGACGCTGGCGAGCAGGTTCCCGCGCGCCGTCTCGAAGGCCGGCCCGGCTGCCTCACGGGCCGCGGTCACCCGCGGGGTCGCGTAGGCGGCCGCCGCGGTCAGCCGCGGGCCGGCGGCCTCGAAGTTGGTGCGCGCGGTCCGGGCGGCGTTCTCCCACGCCGGCCCGGCCGCCTCACGGGCGGCATCGATCCGCGGGGTGGCGGCGGCGACTGCCGTCTCCAGGTTCGCCCGGGCGACCTTGGCGGCGGCATCCAGGCGGGGCACGACGTCCTTCTCGTACGTCTTCTGCGCCGCCTCGAGCCGGGGGACCAGCACCTCACGGGCAGCGTCGAGCTGCGGGGCCAGGGCCGCGACCGCGGCCTCCACCCGCGGGGCGACGTCGGCGGCGTAGGTCTGCTGCGCCGCCTTGGTCGCCGCCGCCACCTGGGGCCCGAGCTGGTCCGCCGCGGCCCGACGGGCCTCGGTGACCGCGGCGCCGATGTGGGCGAACCCCTCTTGCAACTCGGTCCCGATGACCTCTGTCGAGCTCTTCTTGCGGAACACTCCAGCACCTCCGAGTTGATCGCGTCGCGATCATCCTGCCCGCCATCGCCCCCGGGCACACACCGAGTCGCCCGCGGGGCGGGTGCCACGCCGGCCGGCAGGGGACGGTCGGGCTGGCTAGGTTCCACCCCGTGCAGCTACGGATCTTCACCGAACCCCAGATGGGCGCCACCTACGACGACCTGCTCGCGGTGGCCCGCCGCACCGAGGAGACCGGCTTCGACGCCTTCTTCCGCTCCGACCACTACCTCACGATGGGCGGCGACGGCCTCCCCGGGCCGACCGACGCCTGGGTCACCCTGGCCGGGCTCGCCCGGGAGACCAGCCGGATCCGGCTGGGCACGCTGATGACGGCGGCCACCTTCCGGCTGCCCGGCCCGCTCGCCATCTCGGTGGCCCAGGTCGACCAGATGAGCGGCGGCCGGGTGGAGCTGGGCATCGGCTCGGGCTGGTTCGCCGAGGAGCACAGCGCCTACGGCATCCCGTTCCCCGAGCTGGGGGAGCGCTTCGACCGGTACGAGGAACAGCTCGCCGTCGTCACCGGGCTGTGGAACACCCCGGTGGGGGAGACCTTCGACTTCGCCGGGCAGCACTACCAGCTCTCCCGGTCACCGGCGCTGCCCAAGCCGGTCCAGCCCGGTGGCATCCCGATCCTGGTCGGCGGCAACGGCAAGAAGCGCACCCCGCGGCTGGCGGCGAGGTACGCCGCCGAGTTCAACGTGCCGTTCCAGTCGGCCGAGGACAACGCCCGGCTGTTCGCCGGGGTGCGGGACGCCTGCACGGAGGTCGGCCGCGACCCGGGTGACCTGGTCTACAGCTCCGCGCTGGTGCTCTGCGTCGGCCGGGACGAGGCGGAGCTGGCCCGCCGGGCCGCCGCCATCGGCCGGGACGTCGACGAGCTGCGCGCCCACGGCGTCGCCGGCACCCCGGCGGAGGCGGTGGACACCCTGGGCCGCTACGCGGAGGCGGGCGCCACCCGCGTGTACCTGCAGGTGCTCGACCTCGCCGACCTCGACCACCTGGACCTGGTCGCCGGCGAGGTCGCCCCGCAGCTGGCGTGAGCAGCGCGGCGCCCCGCCCGCCGGTGGTGGGCGGGGCGCCGTTGCCTCAGCGGAGCTCGGAGGCCAGCGGCTCCAGAGCCGCGCGCGAGCCCAGCCAGGTGTTCGCCCGCTGCAGGTCGTCGTCGAAGTCGACCTCGACGGCGGAGAACCGGGAGATGTCCACCGGGCGGAAACGCACCCCGGCCCGCTGGATCGCCAGCTCCATGCCGCGCTCGAAGTAGTCGTTCGCGTCGCAGGCGACGAGGTGCTCGACCAGCGCGGCCTTGTCGGCACCGGAGACGTAGTTGATGCCGACCGCCTCGCCGAGCCCGCCGACGACGGTCTTGGACAGCTCGGCGATGAAGCCGTCGTCGTCCAGGGTGTACTTGACCTCCTCGTCGGCGACGGTCGAGGTGTCCACGCAGACGAAGCTCTCGTCGGCCTGGATGAGCGGGGCGGCGTGGTCGAGCACCGCCGGGTCGAAGACCACGTCGCCGTTCATCCAGAGCACCCCGCCGGCCTGGGAGGACCGCAGGGCCTTGAGCAGGCTCTGCGAGGTGTTGGTGACGGCGAAGTCGGGGTTGAACGCGAACAGCAGGTCCGGCTGCGCCCGCATGACGGCCTTGGCGCGGTAGCCCACCACCGCGGTCACCGGGGCCGCGGCGCCGAAGACGGCACGGATGCCGTCCAGCTGCTGCTGCATGATGCTGCGGCCGTCCATCAGCTGGGTCAGCGGCTTGGGCAGCTTGCGGCCCAGCCGGGTGCCCATGCCCGCGGCCAGGATGACCACCTGCGGGGTGGCGGCGGGGGTGCCGGACGAGCCGCCGGCCACCGCCGGACGCGACCGCCGATCGCGGCCCCCGGTCAGGATCGGGTCAGCAGTGCGCATGCTCATCTCCTCGGTTCGTCGTTCGTCGGGGTGGCGCCGGACGGGCCGGGGGCGCCCGTCCGGGGGAAGAACAGCTCCAGGACCCGGTCGGTCGCGTGGCCGTCCTCGAGGGAGCAGAACGTCTCCTGGAACCGGGTGTACCGCTCGGTGGGTTCCCACGGCTGTCGACCGAGCTCGGCGATCGCGTCGAGCACCTCGTCGCTGGTGGACAGCAGCGGGCCCGGGGCCGCCTCGGCCAGGTCGAAGTAGAAGCCCCGCAGGGTGTCCTGGAAGTAGTCCAGGTCGTAGGTGAAGTGGAGGATCGGCTTCCCGGTGACGGCGAAGTCGAACATCGTCGAGGAGTAGTCGGTGACCAGGACGTCGGCGGCCAGGTAGAGGTACCGGATGTCCGGGTAGCGCGAGACGTCGCGGACCGGCGCGCCCGCGGGCACCTCCAGCCGGTCGGAGACCATCTGGTGCAGACGCAGCAGCAGCACGTGGTCCTCGCCCAGGCCGTGGGCGAAGTCCCCGAGGTCGAGCGGGAAGGTGTGCTGCGGTCCGCCGCCCCCGCCGAACACCTGGTCGTCGCGCCATGTCGGGGTGTACAGCACGGCGGTGACGCCGTCGGCGATCCCCAGGGCGTCACGGACCTCGGCCCGGATGCGCGCACGGTCGGGTGAGCTCAGCAGGTCGTTGCGCGGGTAGCCCGTCTCGTGCACCGGCCCCGTGAACCCGAAGGCCCTGCGGAACCGGGGCGTGCTGACGGCGTTCGGGGACAGCAGCGCGTCCCACCGGGCGATCTCGGTGTCCAGGTAGGCCAGCCGGCCCTCCGGGGCCCACAGCACGTCGTTGTGGATCCGCTTCAGCGGTGTCCCGTGCCAGGTCTGCAGGTAGGTCGTGCCCGGCTGCTTGTCCCAGTCGAACCCGATGTGGTCGTTGGACACCACGACGTCGGCGGACTCCAGCGCGGCCCGGGCCTCGGCGGTGCCGAACTCGACGGTCGTCACGTCGGCCGGGAAGTCGCCCAGGCGGTCCGGGGCGGCCAGCCAGACGACCTCGTGGTCGTCGCCGCGCTGCCGGAGGGCCTCGAAGATCGTCCGCGGGCTGTCGGAGTACACCCCGCGGAAGCTGTTGAGCACGACCCTCACCGGGCACCTCCCGCCACGGTCGCCGGGCGCCCGGCCGGCGTCGGCAGCAGCAGGTCGGTCAGCTCCGCCCAGGAGGAGACCAGTGCGACCACGCCGGCGTCCCGCAGCTGGGCCGCGCGCTCGGCCCGCTCGCCGGGAGCCACGAACCGCAGGTTGCCCACGGTGGGGCAGCCGGCCCGGACGGCGGAGAGCGCACCGGCCACCGAGTCCTCGACCGCCAGGCCCTGCTCGGGGGAGATGCCCAGCTGGTCGCAGGCGTGCAGGTACACCGCCGGATCGGGCTTGCTGGTCGGCGTCGGCAGGGAGTCCTCCGCGCTGTACCGCAGCGGCGGTGGGATGAGGTCGTCAAGCTCCGCGGCGCTGAAGCAGGCCGCCAGCCGGGTGAGCGCGCTGGAGCTGACCGCGGCGAGGGTGAGCCGCTCGCCGATCGCGGTGAGCCCGGCGGTCACGTCGACGTCGGGACGCAGCTCCCGGCCGAGGTACTCGGTCACCACGCGCCGCTCCTCCGCGACCCACTCGTCGAGGTCGGTCACCTCGACGCCGTGCGCCGCGGCCAGGTCGGCGGCGGTGGAACGGAAGTTCCGGCCGGTCGCGGCCCGGCGGAGCTCCTCGGCGGTGAAGCGGTCCGGGATCCCGTGGGCGGCCAGGAAGCGGTTGGTGACGTCGGCCGACGCGACGAAGGCCGGCTCCTCGGAGGGGAAGAGGTTCCCGTCGGCGTCGCAGAGCAGCGCCGTGAGGCCTTCGGCCTGCGTGGTCCTGATCTCTGGCATCTGGGGCGGTCTCCTGGGGGGCCGGGCCGGTGGGGACGTGGTCATGCGGACAGCAGGTCGTCGAGGACGACCGACACCCGGTTCGGGGTGTCGGGGTCGGCCACCGGGTGGTCGCCGCTGCGGGCCAGTGCCCGGGCTGCCGTGACCCGGACACCATCCGCCTCCAAGTCCTGGAGGGCGCGGGTCAGCGCCGCCACGAACGTCGGGTCGGTGGCCAGGTCGCCGAAGACCGGGTGCAGGCCCAGCAGCGGCCGGGGGTCCGTGCCCCCCGCGCGGGCCAGCGCACGCAGCTGGTCGGCGAGCTCGTCCTCGACCACCAGCTCGCCGCCCTGCAGGTCCGTGCCCCGCACGTACCGGCACCAGCCGGCGACCGCGAGGGTCAGCAGCTCGGTCGGGCGTCCCTGCGTCAGCCCCGCGCGCAGGGACGGGAGCACGTGCAGCGGCACCTTCGACGACCCGCGCCGGCACAGCCGCTCCAGGCGGTCGCCGATGGCCGGGTCGGCGAAGCGACGCAGCAGGCGCGCCTGGTAGTCGGCCAGGTCGACCCCGGTGGGGGCGGTGAGCAGCGGCCCGATCTCCACGGCCATGAGCTGGGTCGCGTAGCGGCGGAGCACCGGGTCGGCCATCACCTCGTGCACGTACCGGTGGCCGGCCAGCGAGCCGAGGTGGCCCAGGGCCGAGTGGCTCGCGTTGAGCAGACGGGTCTTGATGAGCTCGTGGCCGCTGACGTCGTCGGCGAACTGCACGCCGACCTGCTCCAGCGGCGGGCGCCCGTTGCAGAAGGAGTCCTCCAGGACCCACTGCGAGAACGGCTCGGTGATGACCGGCCAGCGGTCGTCGACGCCGTTCCGCTGTGCGAGGGCGATCCGGTCCTGCAGGCTGGTGCGGGGCGTTATCCGGTCGACCATGCTGCCCGGGAACGTCACGTGCTCGTCGATCCACCGGGCCAGCGACTCGTCGCGGAGCTGCGCGAACCCCACCACGGCGGCGCGGGCGATCTCACCGTTGCGCTGCAGGTTGTCGCAGGACAGCACGGTGAACGGCGGGCGCCCGGCCCGGCGCCGCCGGTCCAGCGCCTCGACGATGTAACCGAACAGCGAGGCCGGGCGGTGCGGGTCGGCCAGGTCGGCCCGCACCGCGTCGTCGGGGTGGAAATCGCCGGTCGCGGGGTCGACCCGGTAGGCGGTGCCGGTGACGGTCATGGTCACCAGCCGGGTCCGCTCGTCGGTGAGCACCGCCAGCACGGTCTCCGGGGAGTCCGGCGCGAAGTGGTAGTCGACCAGGGAACCGACCACCCGGGCCCGCTCGCCCTCGCAGCTGCGTTCCACCACCGTGTAGAGGTGGTCCTGCGGCCGGAGGGCGTCGCGCATCGCGGGGGAGTGCAGGCCGACGCCGACCACGCCCCAGTCGGTGTCGCCCTGCTCGGCCAGTTCGTCGAAGTAGACCAGCTGGTGGGCGCGGTGGAAGCCGCCGACGCTGAAGTGGACGACGGCGGGGGTGAGCGCCGTGCGGTCGTAGGTGGGCACCCGGACACGTCCGGCGAGCAGCGGCAGGGCGTGCTCGGTCAGGGGGACAGCGCCGGCGACGTCCACGTGCCCCGCGGGTGCCGGGCCGGGCTGGGCGAGCTCTGCCATGCACGGTCCTCCTCTTCTCGCGGGCACCGGGGGTGCGCGGTCACTGCTCGTGTAGCGGCGATCATCTCGCCGCGCCGCCGGTGGGCGGGCTGCTGCCCCGGGGTCTCCGGGCCCCGGTGCAGACGGCCTCCACCGGAGGCGCCGCGGCCGGAACGGGGACCGCCGTCGGCCTGCGCGTCTCCGGGAGCGCACCGCTCCACGACCATGCGCAGGCGGCGCTGCTGCTCAACGCCAGAGCCCTGTCGTGCCCGGTCGGTGGGCGCGACAAACAAGGGTGATCATGACACCCCTCGGTGAACACGCGTACGGCGAGCGCCACGGGCCCCGGCTCGGTGGTGGTTCCGCGACCGGGACGCACCCGCGCCGGTGACCGCTGTCGCTGCTCGGAGGCCGACGTGTTCGGCCGGTGCGCGCGCTAGGATCGCCCCGTGACCGGCGGACTTCTCCTTCTCCGGCCGTGCTGACCTGACCCGAACCGGACCAGCACGGCGACCCCTCCTGTGTGAGGGGTCTTTTTCTGTCCGCCGCCAGATCCTCTCCTGTGGAGCACCGACGATGAGCCAGACGGCCAGCCAGCACACCGAGCCCACCGCCGACGGGGTGCCCCCGCACCGGTACACCCCGCAGCTGGCCCAGCAGATCGAGCTCGCCTGGCAGGACCGCTGGGACGCCGAGGGGACCTTCCACACGCCGAACCCGGTGGGGCCGCTCAGCGAGGGCTTCGACCGGGTGGCCGACCGCCCCAAGGCGTTCGTGATGGACATGTTCCCCTACCCCTCGGGGGCCGGGCTGCACGTCGGGCACCCCCTGGGTTACCTGGGCACCGACGTCACCAGCCGCTTCCTGCGGATGGACGGGCACAACGTGCTGCACCCGATGGGCTACGACGCCTTCGGCCTGCCCGCCGAGCAGTACGCCGTGCAGACCGGGCAGCACCCCCGCGTCACCACCGAGGCCAACATCGCCGCGATCAGCGCGCAGCTACGTCGGCTGGGCGTCGACCACGACACCCGGCGCACCTTCGCCACCATCGACCCGGGCTACTACAAGTGGACCCAGTGGATCTTCCGGCAGGTCTTCGAGGCCTGGTTCGACGAGACCGCCGATGGTGGCCGTGGCCGGGCCCGGCCGATCCCCGAGCTGGTCGCCGAGCTCGACGCGGGCACCCGGCAGCCCGCGCCGGGCACCCTGCCCGAGGGCCGCACCTGGGCCGAGCTGGACGACGTCGAGCGGCGGCGGGTCGTCGACGCGCACCGGTTGGCCTACCGGCACGAGGCACCGGTCAACTGGTGCCCGGGTCTGGGCACCGTGCTCTCCAACGAGGAGGTCACCGCCGACGGGCGCTCCGAGCGCGGAAACTTCCCGGTGTTCCGCCGTCCGCTGACCCAGTGGATGATGCGGATCACCGCCTACGCCGAGCGGCTGATCGACGACCTGGACCGGTTGGACTGGTCGGACTCGCTGAAGCAGATGCAGCGCAACTGGATCGGCCGTTCGACCGGTGCCCGGGTGCGGTTCCCGGTCTCCGGCGAGACCGTCGAGGTCTTCACCACCCGCCCCGACACCCTCTTCGGCGCCACCTACCTGGTGCTGGCCCCCGAGCACCCGCTGGTGGCCGCGCTGACCGCCGCCTCCTGGCCGGAGGGCGCCGACCCGCGCTGGACCGGCGGGGCGGCGAGCCCGGCGGAGGCGGTCGCTGCGTACCAGCTGCAGGCCTCGCGCCGTTCGGAGCTGGAACGGCAGACCGAGGGCCGGGACAAGACCGGGGTCTGGCTGGGCGTCACCGCGCGCAACCCGCTGACCGGTCGTGACCTGCCGGTGTTCATCGCCGACTACGTGCTGACCGGCTACGGCACCGGCGCGATCATGGCGGTACCCGGTGAGGACCAGCGCGACTGGGACTTCGCCCAGGCGTTCGGGCTGCCCGTCGTCCGCACGGTGCAGCCGCCGGCCGACTTCGACGACGCCTCCGGCGCCTACACCGGCACCGGGCCGATGATCAACAGCTCGAACGAGCAGCTGTCGCTGGACGGGCTGGACAAGGCCGCGGCGATCGCGAAGGTCACCGACTGGCTGGTGGCCACCGGCCACGGTGAGGCGACCACCACCTACAAGCTGCGCGACTGGCTGTTCAGCCGGCAGCGCTACTGGGGTGAGCCCTTCCCGGTCGTCTACGACGAGCACGACCTGCCGATCGCCGTCCCGGACTCGTTGCTGCCGGTGCTGCTGCCCGACGTCGACGACTACTCGCCGAAGACCTTCGAGATCGACGACGCCGACTCCAAGCCCGAGCCGCCGCTGTCCCGGGCCACCGAGTGGACGACGGTCACCCTCGACCTGGGTGACGGGCCGAAGCGGTACCGCCGGGAGACCAACACGATGCCCAACTGGGCGGGCTCCTGCTGGTACTACCTGCGCTACGCGGACCCGACGAACGACGAGCGCTTCGTCGACCCGGAGCTGGAGCGGTACTGGATGGGCCCGCGCGAGCCCGGCGACGTGGGCGGGGTCGACCTCTACGTCGGCGGCGTCGAGCACGCGGTGCTGCACCTGCTGTACGCCCGGTTCTGGCACAAGGTGCTGTTCGACCTGGGGCACGTGTCCAGCGAGGAGCCGTTCCGCCGGCTGGTCAACCAGGGGTACATCTCCGCCTACGCCTACACCGACGAGCGTGGCTTCTACGTGCCCGCGGCCGAGGTCGTCGAGCGCGACGGCCAGTACTCGTTCGAGGGCAGGCCGGTCGACCGTGAGTACGGGAAGATGGGCAAGAGCCTCAAGAACGTCGTGACGCCGGACGAGATGATCGCGATGTTCGGCGCGGACACCTTCCGGGTCTACGAGATGTCGACCGGGCCGCTGGACCAGTCCCGGCCGTGGGAGACCAAGGCCGCGGTCGGCTCGCAGCGGCTGCTGCAGCGGATCTGGCGGGTCGTGCTGGACGAGGAGACCGGCGCGGTGCGTGCCGCGGACGTCGAGCCGGACGAGGACACCTCGCGTGCGCTGCACCGCACGATCGAGGCCGTGCGCGACGGCATGGCGACCCTGCGGTTCAACATCGCCATCGCCCGGATCACCGAGCTGACCAACCACCTGACCTCGGCGTACCCACCGGGGACGGACGTGCCGCGGTCGGTCGTCGAGACGCTGGTGCTGCTGACCTCGCCGCTGGCCCCGCACCTGGCGGAGGAGCTGTGGTCCCGCCTGGGCCACTCCGGTTCCGTCGCCTGGGCGTCGTTCCCGGTCGCGGACCCCCGCTGGCTGGTCGACGACACGGTGACCGTGGCGGTGCAGGTCAACGGCAAGGTGCGGGCGCAGGTCGCGGTACCGGCCGATGCCGACGCCGCAGGCCTGGAGGCCGCTGCCCGTGCCGACGAGAAGGTGGCCGCGCAGCTGGCGGGGAAGACGGTGCGCCGGGTGATCGCGGTCCCGGGCCGGCTGGTGAACTTCGTCGTCGGCTGAGGAGAGGCTCCCTGCAGGCCCCGGAGCTCACGGCGGGGCCTGCAGGGAGCCGGAGCGGTTCAGGGAGCGGAGGCGGTCAGGGAGCGGGAGAGATGCGCACCAGGGCGTGTCGCTCGGTGGCGGGGTGGCGCAGGCGCGTCCACGCGCGGGAAGCGACCAGCCCGACCTGGAACCGCAGCCCGTACCGGCGCCGCAGCGCGGCGAGAGCCGCAGGCCACTCCTCGCGGGGCACGAAGGTCGCCACCGCGTCGACCGCCGGACCGCGCAGCCGGCCCCGGACGTCGCATGGCGCCACGGTGACCCGGCTGGTGTGCCGCAGCCGTTTGACCTTCCCCGAGTCTGCGCGGGTCCAGACGACGAGCTCGTCCCCGTGCGGGGCGGCCCACACCGGGGTGGCGACCGGGGCACCGGTGCGCCGGAACGTGGTGAGGCTGACGTACTCGCTCCGCGGCAGCGGCACCACGATCAGGCGGGGACGGCGGCGGTGAGGACCTCACGCACCGCCTGCTCGACGGCGTCGACGACCTCGGCGACGGGGACGTCTCGGCGCAGTTCGGCGCTCAGCGAGGTGGCGCCGGCGTCGACGATCCCGCAGGGGATCATGTTGGCGAAGGCGGACATGTCGGGGTCGCAGTTGAGCGCGAACCCGTGCATGGTCACGCCGCGGGCCACCCGGACGCCGATGGCCGCGAGCTTCCGGTCCGGGCCCCGCTCGTCGGCGCGGACCCACACCCCGCTGCGGCCCTCCACCTGCTCGGTGCGCAGCCCGAGGTCGGCGCAGACGCGCATCAGTGCCTGCTCCAGCCGCCGGACGTGGGCCACGACGTCGACCGGTTCGGGCAGCTGCACGATCGGGTAACCGACCAGCTGGCCGGGGCCGTGCCAGGTGATCTTGCCGCCGCGGTCGACGTCGATCACGGGGGTGCCGTCGAAGGGGCGTTCGTGCGGCTCGGTACGCCTGCCCGCTGTGTAGACCGGCGGGTGCTCCAGCAGCAGCATCGTGTCCGGTCCGGTGCCGGCCACCCGCTGCTCGTGCAGCTCCCGCTGCCAGGCCCACGCCTGCTCGTAGGGGACCAGACCCGCCCGGACGACGCGCAGCTCGCTCACGACCACCAGCCTATGCCCGGCCCGGGGGCACCTGCCCCGGGCGGCGGCGGGGTGGACGGGTCTCCCGGTGGTCGCCGCAGACGAACAGCCCACCACCGAGGTCGACCGGGCGGCGGTGCTGCAGTGGGGGAGTGGCGGCCGGCTGTGCTCCGGTGACGGCGGCCGAGAGCCCGGTGAGGCCGGCGCCGCCGACGACCACCTCGGCGCCGGGAGGCAGTGACATGTCCCGAACGCAGGCGCTGACCGGTCCGATCTGCCCCGGGGCGCGGGGATGTGGGCAGCGGTGGCGCCTGTGGACGACGGCAGCGGGCCGGTGCCCGATCGGCCTACGGTCCGATCCGTGCCTGCACCCACCCCACCGGCCGCAGCCCCCGTCGTGCCCGGCTACGTGCTCGAGGAGCTGCTGGGCCGGGGAGGTTCCGGTCAGGTCTGGCGGGCGCGGCCGCGGAACGGCGGCGAGCCGGTGGCCGTCAAGGTGCTGCTGCGGGGCGACCCGGAACGGCAGGAGCGGGAGGCGCGCCTGCTCGCGGAGCTGGACCACCCCCACCTGGTCCGGCTGCACCGGGTCGTCCGCCGGGAGGTGCGCGGCGGGCCCGCCGAGGTGAGCCTCGTGCTCGAACTGCTCGCCGGTGGCAGCCTCGCTGCCCTGCTCGCCCGCCGCGGCCGGCTCCGGCCGGGAGAGGTGGTCACCACGGTCGCCCCGGTCGCGGCGGCACTCGCCCAGGCGCACGAGCGCGGGGTGGTCCACGGTGACCTGTCGCCGGGGAACGTGCTGTTCACGGCCGAGGGGCGGCCGGTGCTCACCGACCTGGGCACCGCACGGTTGGTGGGCGACACCGCGCGTGCGGAGGTCACCCCGCCCTACGTCGACCCGGTCGTGGCGCGCGGGGGTGCCCCGGGTCCTGCCTCCGACGTGTTCGGCGTGGCGGCGGCGGCCTTCCACGCGCTCACCGGCATCGCCCCGTGGAACGCGGCCGATCCGACCGGGACCCTCGCGGTCGCGGCGGCGGGTGAGCTCCCCGACCTGGCGATGCTGGCGCCCGAGGCGCCGGCCGAGCTGGTGCGGGTGGTGCTGCGCGGGCTGTCCGCGGACCCGCACCTGCGGGGCACGGCGGCGGCCTTCGCCCTGGACCTGCGGCACGCCTGCCGCCCCGAGCCGGTGCGGCTCCCGGTGACCGGGGTGCCCGACCACGAGCTCGGCGCCACCGAGCGAGGGCCACGCACGGAACTGACCCACCAGGTGCCCGGACGGCGGACGCGCGCGGCCCACGCCGCGCCCGCGCCCGCCGGCCGGCTGGTGCGTGTCCGTGCGGCGGGGGCGCGGCTCGGGCGCGCGGTGCGCCGGGACCCGGATCGGCTGCCGGACCCCGGATGGCGGTGGCCGGGCGCGCGGCGGCTGCTGGTGCCGGTGGTGGTCCTGGCCACCGTGGTGCTGGGGTCGATCGGCGCGGCCTGGGTGGGCACCCACTGGGGCGCGGGGACGCCCGTCCCGGTGCCGGCGGCCGATGGCGTCGACGTGCCGTCCGGGCAGTCGGGCCGGCCCGCCGACCCCGCGCCGGCCGAGCGCCCTCCTGTCCCGACCGAGGGCCGACCGGACGACGACACGGCGAGCGGGCCTGCGGTCGCCACCGCGGTGCCCCCCGACCGGGCGGCGTGGCAGGCCCTGCTCACCGGCCTGTACGAACGGCGGGCAGCGGCGTTCGCCACGGCGGATCCCACCGCGGTCACCGACGTCCACGTGCCCGGGAGCGCATCGGCACGGCGCGACCTGGCCCAGGTCGAGGCGCTCGACGCGGCCGGGCAGGTGCTCACCGGGTTCACCCCGGAGGTCAGCGAGGTCCGGGAGGTGACGGTCGAGGACGGGCGGGCCGTGCTCGAGGTCGTCGACACGCTGCCCGGCTACCGGGTGACCGATGCCGCCGGCGGGCTGGTGCGGGAGGTCCCGCCCCGGGGTGGGGCACGCGTGCGGCTGGTCGTCGAGCTGACCGCGGTGGGCTGGCGGATAGCCGGCGCCGAGCGGCTGCCGTGACCCGGTCAGCCCTCGCTGAGCGCGGCCGCCAGCGCGGCGTCGACGTCGGTGTGGGTGTGCTGGAACCCCGCGGCCTCGAGGGCGGCGGGGACGGCTCGCTGGCCGGCCAGCACGCCGACCTCGGCGAACTCGCCGAGCACCAGGTGCAGTGCGGGGCCGGGCACCGGCAGCACGGCGGGGCGGTGGACGGCGCGACCCAGGGCCGCGGTGAACTCGGCGTTGGTGACCGGTGCCGGCCCGGTCAGGTTCACCGGCCCCGAGACGTCGGCGGTGAGCAGGTGGCGGATGGCGTCGACCTCGTCACGCAGGCTGATCCACGGCTGGTACTGGCGCCCCGAGCCGAGCCGCCCACCCAGTCCGACGCGGAAGAGCGGCAGCATGCGGCCCAGCAGCCCGCCGCGGCCGAGCACCAGCCCGGTGCGCAGGGTGGCCACCCGGACGCCGGCGTCGGCCGCCGGGGCGGTCGCCCCCTCCCACGCCACGCAGACCCGGGCGAGGAAGTCGGTGCCGGCCGGCGCCGTCTCGTCGACCACCCGGTCGCCGGTGTCGCCGTAGAAGCCCACGGCGGAGCCGGAGAGCAGCACCCGCGGGCGGTCGGGGGCGGCCGTCGCGGCGTCGGCGAGTGCCTGGCTGACCGTGGTGGTGCTGTCCACCCGGCTGCGCAGCACCCGCTGCTTGTGCCCCTTGCTCCACCGCCGGTCGCCCACCCCGACGCCGGCCAGGTTGACCACCGCGTCGACGTCGGCGAGCAACGCGGGGGCGATCTGCCGGTGGTCGGGGTCCCAGCGGTGCTCGTCCGCGGTCCGCGGGGTGCGGCGGATGAGCCGCAGCACCTCGTGGCCGTCCGCCCGGAGCGCGGGCACCAGGGCGCTGCCGATGAGCCCGGAGGAGCCGGTGACGGCGACCTTCATCGCGGGGAACTCCCTGGTGGTGGGGTGGTGACCGGGCGGGACGACGAAGGGCCCCGGCGGTAGCCGGGGCCCTTCGTCAGGGGATCAGGCGAGGCCGAGCTCGCCCTCGAACTGGCCGGCCTCCAGCCGCTCCTTCATGGTGCTGAGGAAGCGGGCGGCGTCAGCGCCGTCGACGATCCGGTGGTCGTAGCTGAGTGCCAGGTAGACCATCGACCGGACCGCCACGACCTCGCCGAGCTCCGGGTCGGTGACGACCACCGGGCGCTTGACCACCGAGCCGACACCGAGGATGGCGACCTGCGGCTGGTTGATGATCGGGGTGTCGAACAACGCGCCGCGGCTGCCGGTGTTGGTCAGCGTGAACGTGCCGCCGCCCAGCTCGTCGGGCGTGACCTTGTTGGTGCGCGTCCGCTCGGCCAGGTCGGCGATCTTGCGCGCGATGCCCGGGATGTTCAGGTCGCCCGCACCGTGGACGACCGGCACCAGCAGCCCGCGCTCGGTGTCGACCGCGATGCCGAGGTTCTCGGCGTCGTGGTAGGTGACCGTGCCGGCCTCCATGTCGATGGAGGAGTTCACCACCGGGTGCACCTTGAGCGCCTCGACGGCGGCCTTGGCGAAGAACGGCAGGAACGACAGCTTCACGCCCTCGCGGGCGGCGAAGTCGCCCTTCACCCGGTCACGCAGTCGGGCGATCTTGGTGATGTCCGCCTCGACCACGGTGGTCAGCTGCGCACTGACCTGCAGCGACTCGATCATGCGCTTGGCGATGACGGTCCGGAGGCGGGACAGCTTCTCGGTACGCCCGCGCAGGTGCTGGTCCGGGCTGGCCGCCGGGGACGGGGTGCGCGACGCCGCCGGAGCTGCCGCCGCCGGAGCGGGCTGCTGCGCCTTCTCGGCCGCGGCGAGCACGTCCTGCTTGCGGATCCGCCCGCCGACGCCGGTGCCCTCGACGGAGCCGAGGTCGACGCCGTGCTCGGCCGCCAGCCGCCGCACCAGCGGGGTGACGTAGGCGCCGCCACCGCTGGGTGCCGGCGCGCTGGCCGGACGGGAGGCCGGGGCCACCGCCTCGGCCGGCGAGGGCTGCGACGTCGGCGACTCCGACGGGAGCGCACCGCTGGACCCGTAGTCGGCGCCGGGCTGCTCGGAGGAGGGCTCGGCCCGCTGGGGGGTGGGCTGCTGCTGCGCGGGCGGTGCCGACTGCTGCGCGGCGGCCGGCTGCTCGGCGGGCTGCTGCGGGGCCGGCTCCGGCTCGGACGCGGGGGCGGCAGCGCCGTCGGACGAGCCGATCACGGCCAGCTCGGCGCCGACCTCGACCGTCTCGTCCTCGCTGACCGAGATGGACAGCAGGGTGCCCGAGACGGGCGCGGGGATCTCGGTGTCGACCTTGTCGGTGGACACCTCCAGCAGCGGCTCGTCGGCGGTGACCTCCTCACCGACCGCCTTCAGCCAGCGCGTCACGGTGCCCTCGGTGACGCTCTCGCCCAGCGCGGGCATCGTCACCGGGGTGCCCTGCCCGCCGCCGGAGCCGCCGGAGGACTGCGCCGGAGCCGGCTCGGCCGGGGCCTCCTGCGCAGGGGCCTCCTGCGCCGGTGCCTCCGCGGGTGCTTCCCGAGCCGGGGCCTCCTGCGCGGGAGCCTCCTGCGCGGGAGCCTCCTCGGCGGGTGCGGCCGGCGCGGCGCCGTCGCCGTCGCCGCCGATCACCGCGAGCTCGGCGCCCACGTCGACCGTCTCGTCCTCACCGACGAGGATCTTGGTGAGCACACCGGCGGCCGGCGACGGGATCTCGGTGTCGACCTTGTCGGTGGACACCTCCAGGAGCGGCTCGTCGACCTCGACCTGCTCACCCTCCTGCTTCAGCCAGCGGGTGACCGTGCCCTCGGTGACGCTCTCGCCCAGGGCGGGCATGGTGACGGACGTCGGCATCGAAGGCAGGTCTCCTCAGGTCGTGGGGTGCGGTGCTGGCGGGAACGGGGCGTGCGGGTCGAGCGACGGTCAGCTGTGCGCGTGCAGCGGCTTGCCGGCCAGGGCGAGGTGCGCCTCGCCCAGGGCCTCGCTCTGGGTCGGGTGCGGGTGGATCAGCTGGGCGACCTCGTCGGGCAGCGCCTCCCAGTTGTAGATCAGCTGCGCCTCGGCGATGAGCTCGCCGACGCGGCTGCCGACCATGTGGACGCCGATGACGGGGCCGTCGGCGGCGCGGACGAGCTTGACCGCGCCGGCGGTCTTGAGGATCTGGCTGCGGCCGTTGCCACCCAGGTCGTAGGTGAGCACCTCGACCTCGCCGTACTTCTCCTTCGCCTGGGCCTCGGTCAGGCCGACGGAGGCGACCTCGGGGTCGGAGTAGGTGACCCGGGGGACGCCGGCGTAGTCGATCGGCACGACGGGGAGGCCGGCCAGTCGCTCGGCGACGAGGATGCCCTCCCCGAAGCCGACGTGGGCCAGCTGGAGGGTCGGGATCAGGTCACCGACGGCGGAGATGGTGGGGACGTTGGTCTGGCAGTACTCGTCGACCAGCACGTACCCGCGGTCCATCGCCAGGCCGGCCTCCTCGTAGCCCAGGCCCTGGCTGACCGGCCCGCGGCCCACGGCGACCAGCACCAGCTCGGCCTCGAGCTCCTTGCCGTTCTCCAGGGTGACCTTCACGCCGTCGGCGGTGGTCTGCACGGTGGAGACGCGGTTGCCCAGCTCGAAACCGATCTTGCGACGGCGGAAGGCCCGCTCGAGCAGCTTGGAGGAGGACTCGTCCTCGAGCGGGACGAGGTGCTCGAGGCCCTCGACGATGGTGACGTCGACGCCGAAGGACTTCCACGCGCTGGCGAACTCGCAGCCGATGACGCCGCCGCCGAGGACGATCGCCGAGGTGGGCACCCGGTCCAGCGCCAGCGCGTGGTCGCTGGTGATGACCTTGGTGCCGTCGACGTCGATGCCCGGCAGCGAGCGGGCGTAGGAGCCGGTGGCCAGCAGGACGTGGCGGCCCTCGTAGGTCTCGCCGTTCACCTGCACCGCGGTGGGGGAGACGAGCCGGCCCTCACCCTCGACGTAGGTGATCTTGCGGCTCTTGATCAGGCCCTGCAGGCCCTTGTAGAGCTTGCTGATCACGCCGTCCTTGTAGGCGTTCACGCCGTCCATGTCGATGCCGGCCAGCGAGGTCTTGACGCCGAACTGCTCGCCCTCGCGGGCCATGTCGGCGATCTCTCCGCTGTGCAGCAGCGCCTTGGTGGGGATGCAGCCGCGGTGCAGGCAGGTGCCGCCGACCTTGTCCTTCTCGATGAGCACGACCGACAGGCCGAGCTCGGCGCCGCGCAGCGCAGCGGCGTAGCCACCGGAGCCACCACCGAGGATGACCAGGTCAGCGGGGGTGGTCGGTGCGCTCACAAGTGCTCCTCAGTGCTGGGTGGCCCGGTGTCGGACCCGGACGCGGTGATCGTGCGCGTGCCCATCCTGCCACTCCCGGGAACGGGGCGTCCGCATGCTCCGTTGCTGTCGCCAGAGCGTCGTGGAGGAGACCGCGGCCGGAGGTGACGGGAGCGGGGAATGGGGCTGTTCGACCGGCTGCGCGGACGACGGGGGACCGGCGGTGGCGGCGGGGACCGTCGGGGCACGCTGGACCGCGCGTCGGCGTCCGGCGACCTGGCCCACCTGGAGCAGTTCGTCGCGACCCGGCGGGGCGTCGAGGGCTACGTCGAGCCCCGCACCGCGGTCACCGAGACGACGATCCTGCTCGTCGCCGCCGACGGGGAGTGGACCCGCCGGCGGATCGACGGTCCCGACGTCGCCCGGCGCCTCTCCCGCGACCTCGCCGTCCCCGTCTACGACGCGCAGGTCACCGGCTACCCCCAGCGGATGCGCGACTGGAGCGCCCGCCAGAAGCAGAACCGGCTGTGAGGACCGGGGCCGGTCCGCGGGGCGGACCGGCCCGGCCTGATCACCTATCCGCGATCAGGCCCTCGATCGTGGCGAGCAGGGTGCGCACCGGCACCCCGGTGCCGCCCTTGGGCGTGTAGCCCCACGGTGCTCCGGTGTTGAACGACGGGCCGGCGATGTCGATGTGCGCCCACGGCAGCCCGGCGGGCACGAACTCGGCCAGGAAGTGCCCCCCCACCAGCATCCCGCCCATGCGGTCGGCGTTGGCGTTGACCAGGTCGGCCACGGAGGAGTCCAGCCCGCGGCGCAGCTCCGGCGGCAGCGGCATCGCCCACATCGGCTCTCCGGTGCGCGTGCTCGCCGCGACGACGGCGTCGCGCAGGTCGTCGCTGCCCATGACCCCGGCGGTGCGGGTGCCCAGGGCCACCAGCTGGGCGCCGGTGAGCGTGGAGGTCTCCAGCAGGTACGCGGGGGAGTCCTCGGCGGCGCGGCAGATCGCGTCGGCGAGCACCACGCGGCCCTCGGCGTCGGTGTTGGTGATCTCCGCCTTCGTGCCGTTGCGGAAGGTGACCACGTCGGCCGGGCGGTAGGCGGTGCCGCTGGGCAGGTTCTCCGCGAGAGGCACGGTCGCGGTGACGTCGACCGGGAGCCCGAGCTCGGCGACCAGGCACACGGTGGCGATCACGGCCGCGGCGCCGGCCATGTCGCTCTTCATGTCCTCCATCTTCGCGGCCGGCTTGATGGAGATGCCGCCGCTGTCGAAGGTGATGCCCTTGCCGACCAGGGCCACGCTGGTGCGCGCCTTCTTGCCCTTGTAGACCAGGCGCAGCAGCCGCGGCCCGCGGGCCGAGCCGCCGCCGACGGCGAGGATGCCGCCGTAGCCGCCCTCGGCCAGCGCCTTCTCGTCGAGCACCTCGACCGACAGCCCGGCCTTCTTGCCGGCAGCCGCGCCGCGGGCGGCCAGCTCGGCCGGGTACAGGTCGTTCGGCGGGGTGTTGACCAGGTCGCGGACCAGGGTGACGGCGTCGGCGACGGCCCGCACCCGGGCCAGCGGCGCCTTCGCCGCGGCCGCATCGGGGACCACCAGTTCGACCGAGGCCGGCGGGGTGGGCCGGTCGGCGGGCAGCCCGGTCTTGTAGGCGGTGAACTCGTAGGCGCCCAGCAGGGAGCCCTCGCCGACGGCGTGCAGGCGCTCGGCGTCCGGAGCGCCACCCACGGCCGCCAGCAGCGTGACCACCGCGCCGCGGCCGGTCAGGGCGCGGCTGGCGGCGCCGGCGGCGCGGCGCACTGCCTCGGGGGAGTACGTGCCGTCGGCCTGCGGGGCGCCGAGCCCAGCGACGGCGACCACCGGGAACGGGGTCTGCCCGAACGTGGGCAGCCGGGTCACCTCGTCCTCGGCACCGCGGGCGCCCAGGTCGGCCAGCGCCGCGAGCAGCCGCCCGCCCAGGAGGCGGTCGACCGCCTCGGCGCCGGGGGTGGTCAGCAGGCCCGTGGGCCCCGCGCCGACGCCGACGACGACGGCGTCGGCGGTCAGCTTCTCGAGCGGGCGGTCGGTGGCGGAGATCGTCGGTGGCACGGCTCGATCCTAGGGAGGTCGTGAGCACGGCACACGATCGGCGCCCTCGTCCGTGCGGGGGCCTACTTCGACGGCACCGGCGGGTCGGGCACCTCGTCGGCGACGACGGCGTCCCGCTCACCCATCGGCAGCGGGTCGCCCTCGGTGGTGTCCACGGTGGTCTGGTGCTCGGTCTCGGAGTTGATCTCCGCACCGAGCAGCACCAGGTAGCAGGTCAGGTACAGCCACAGCATCAGCACGATGACCCCGGCGATGGCGCCGTAGGTCTCGTTGTAGGAGCCGAAGTTGTTGACGTAGAAGCTGAACCCGAGGCTGACCAGCGCCCAGACGACGGTCACGACGATCGACCCGAGGCTGACCCACTTGAACTGCGGTGCATCCCGGTCCGGGGCCACCCGGTAGAGGACGGCCAGCGAGCCGACCACCACGACCAGCAGGAGCACCCAGCGCAGGACCTGGGCGAGCACCGTGCCGACGCCGCCCAGCGGGAGCGCGTCCAGCACCACCGGGACTACGGCGATGAGCGCGAAGGTGAACAGCACGAACACGATCGCGCCCAGGGTGAGCACCAGGGAGAGCGCGCGCAGCTTGAGGAAGTTGCGGGTCTCGACCTCGTCATAGGCGATGTTCACCGCCTTGACCATGTTGTTCACGCCCCCGGACGCCGTCCACAGGGCACCGAGCACCGAGGCGATCAACCCGAAGGTGAGGGCCCCGCCGGCGTTGCTGGTGATGTCGGTCAGCTGCTCGGTGAGGATCTCCTGGGCGCTCTCCGGGAGCTGGTCGGACAGCGCCTCGATCTGCTCGGCGACCTGCTCCGGAGAGGCGACGAGGCCGTAGATCGAGATCGTCGCGATCAGCGCCGGGAAGATGGACAGGAAGGCGAAGAACGCCACCCCGCCGGCGATGATCGGCATGTTGTCGGCGTTGTTCTCCGCCCAGGCCCGCTTGACCACCTGCAGCCAGCCCCGCGCGGGTATCTGCATCGGGGTCCGGGCGTGCACGCCGGGCATCTGCTCGGGCTCGGGCACGTCCGGGGCCGGACGCGCCGCCTCCCGCCGCTCGGCCGCCGCGACCGAGGCCGCCGATGCGCCGGTGGCGGGATCGTCCTGGGCGCGCTCGGCCGCGGCCCGGGCTGCGGCGCGCCGCTCGGCCTTCTCCTGCACCCGCTGGCGGATGCGCTCGACGGAGCTCTCCCGGCGTCCGGCGTCGACCATCTGGTGGGCCCCCTCGTCTCGGGTGGGTGGTCGTTCCGTGACGGTCAGTCGCCGGGCCAGTTGCCGGTGAGCTTGGTGAACCCCCGCGCGCCGGCCCGGTCGATCACGGCCTTGGTGGCACCGAACAGGGCTCCCTGGATCGCGGCCGCCAGGACCACCTCGCGCATCCGGTACTCGCTCTGCAGGGCTCCGGGTGCGTCGTCCTCGTCGGCGACCCGCTTCCAGATCTGCTTGAACACCGCGCCCGAGACGGCGCCGGCCGCGATGCCGCCCAGCAGGCCGATCGGGCGGTAGACGGCCTTCGGGCTCGGGCTCACCGGGTCAGGTTGGCGAGCGTGCGCTGCCAGCCGCGGCGGCGGCGCGGCAGCCGCTTCGCGGTGGCCTGCTGGGTCGCTGCCAGTCGCTTGGCGGCGGCTCGCTGACCCGCGGTGACGCGCGCGGCAGTGGCCTGCTGGGTCACGGACAGCTGCTTGGTGGCGGTCCGCTTGCGCTTGGCGAAGGTCCGCGCGGCGGCCTTCCGACGGGCTGCGGCGCGCTTGGCGGCCGCCTTCCGGGCTGCCGCGCGCTGCTTGCCGGCCCGCTTCGCCGCCTGCTCGGCCGCGGCGCGGCGCTTGGCCGCCTGCTTGGCAGCTGCGCGCTCCGCCGCTGTCTGCCGACGCTTGCGCCGCCAGGTGAGCAGGCCCACCACCGCGGTGAGGGTCGCGACGCCACCACCGATGACGGCCGGCGGGTTCTCCCGGTAGGTCTCGACCGCGGTGTCCTTGGTGCGGTTGAGGGTCTCCAGCGCCTCGCCCTTGGCACGGTCCGCGCTCTCCTTGGCGCGGGCCGGCACGTCGAGCCGGTGGCTCAGCTCGTCGACGGTCCGGCCGAGCTGCTCGCGGGTCTGCTCGATGTCGGCCCGGATGGCGTCGGGGTCGCTGGGCTGGGCCCCGCTGCCCGATCGGGTGTCGTCGGGTCCGGTCATCGGGACGCACTCTCCTTCATGGTGGCGACATCGGTCTTGGCGCTGGAGACGGCCTCGGTCGGCACGGGGGGAGCGGCTTGCTGCACGTCCTTCTTGCCGACCAGGGCGAGGACGCCGGCGACCACGAAGAGCACGACGGCGACGATGACCGCCGCGAGCCAGCCCGGTACGGCGAGGGCCAGCGCCAGGACGGCGGCCGCGACGAGCACCTGCAGGCCGAGGAAGGCGGCCAGGCCCGCACCGCCGAACAGACCGGCGCCGAGACCGAACTTCTTGGCCTTGGTGCCGACCTCGGCCTGGGCCAGCCGCATCTCGTCGCGGACCAACCGGGTCAGCTGGTCGGACAGCTGACCGATCAGCTGACCGGTGGAGGCGTTCTCGGGGGCCGGGGGTGGGATCTCCACCCGGCTGGCGCCGGCGCCCTGGGCGGGCTGGCTCATCGGTTCTCCGTGGGGTCGAGCAGGGATGGTGCACCCACCCATGCCCAGCGACTTACCTTGTAAACCAAGATCGTCGTCGTGGGGGTGCGGCAGCGCGCGGGTCGTCCCGCCTCTCTCCGGGCTGCCGCGGGGGCGTGGGCCTCGCTAGCCTCCCGCCATGAGCTGGACGTGGCGACTGGAAGACCCTGCGGGGTCGCCCGTGGACCCGGCGACGATCGGGGTGGAGGTGCCGGAGCACGACAACCAGGGGGACGCCGAGTCGTGGCTGGGGGAGGCCTGGCGCGACCTGCTCGACCGCGGCGTCGCGACGGTCACCCTGCTCGAGGACGGTGAACGGGTGTACGGCCCGATGGGCCTGGCGGCCACGTAGCGGAAGACACCCCTGCCCGCCCCCACGCGCACGCCCGTGGTGGGGCAGGGGTGTGCGAGCCGCTAGCCCCGGCTGGTCTTGGCCGGGTCCCACTCGACGACGTCGCCCAGCGCCTCGTCGATGCGGGTCAGGACCTCGGCCGGCAGCTGCACCCCGGCGGCCTCGACGTTGTCCTGCACCTGCTCGGGCCGGCTGGCCCCGATGATCGCGGCCGCCACGTTGGGGTTCTGCAGCACCCAGGCGATCGCCAGTTGCGCCATGGTGAGGCCGAGCTCGTCGGCGATCGGCCGCAGCTGCTGCACCCGGGTGAGCACGTCGTCGGTCAGGTAGTTCTTCATCGACCCGCCCACGGTGGCGTGGCCCCCGCGGCTGTCGGCCGGCGGCTGCTGGCCGGGCAGGTACTTGCCGGTGAGCACACCCTGTGCCAGCGGGGACCAGACGATCTGGGAGAGGCCCTCCTGCTCGCTGGTCGGCACCACCTCGGTCTCGATCACCCGCCACAGCATCGAGTACTGGGGCTGGTTGCTGATCAGCGGCACCTTGAGCTCGCGGGCGAGCTCGGCGGCGGCGGCGATCTCCTCGGCGCGCCACTCGGAGACGCCGAGGTAGAGGACCTTGCCCTGCCGCACCAGGTCGGCGAAGGCGGTCATCGTCTCCTCCAGCGGCACCGAGGCGTCGTACCGGTGGGCCTGGTAGAGGTCGACGTAGTCGGTCTGCAGCCGCTTCAGCGAGGCGTGGCAGCTCTCGGTGACGTGCTTGCGGGACAGGCCACGGTCGTTGGCCCCGGGGCCGGTGGGCCAGTAGACCTTGGTGAAGATCTCCAGGCCCTCCCGCCGCTGGCCGGCGAGCGCCCGGCCGAGGACCGACTCGGCCTTGGTGCCGGCATAGACGTCGGCGGTGTCGAACGTGGTGATCCCAGCGTCGAGGGCCGCGTGCACGCAGGCGTGCGCGGCGTCCTCCTCGACCTGGCTGCCGTGGGTCAGCCAGTTGCCGTAGGCGATCTCGGAGATGGTGAGGCCGGAACGGCCGAGGCGTCTGAATTCCACGCTACGGACGCTAGTCGTGAGCCATGCGAACGACCCCCGTGGCCCCCTCGCAGGGCCCTGCCGCGAGCTCGCGAGCGGGGGGCCTCTTTCAGACCTCGGCGCCCAGCGGGACCTGCGGCTTGGGGAACCGCCAGCGGCGGATCATCGTCGCGCGGCTGACGCCGTACCAGATCAGGCCGCGCATCCGCTCGGTGTGGTCGGGGAACCGCTCGTCGACCACCTTCTTGATCCGGCGTCCGAGGAACACCGAGTCGACGATGATCACCAGGAAGAACGCGAACCAGACGAACACCGTGTAGCTCTGCACGGCGGGGTTCGGGACGAAGTAGCCGACCAGTACCAGGGCGGCCACGACCAGGAAGAAGCTGCCGGCGTTGCGCCGGGCGTCGACGACGTCGCGGACGAGCCGGCGGACCGGGCCGCGGTCGCGGGCCGGGAGCGCGCTGTCGTCACCCCGCAGGGCGGCCTGGCGGTTGTTGCCGCGGTTGGCCGCCGACTGCTCGCGCATCCGCCGGTAGGCCTCCTTCCGCGTGGTGGGCGGCGGCGGGACCGGTCCGCTGCGGCGTCCCTGCGCCTCGTTGCGGCGGGGGGTCGGCCGGCCCTTGCCCACGGCCGTGCTCCCGGCCAGCTGGGCGGTCAGGTCGGGCTGGGCGTCCGGGGTCGTCGCGGAGTCGGTGCGGCGGCCGGGCAGACGGAGCTTCACGGCCGGTGAGTCTACGTGGCCCGGAGCGCCGTCCGGTGCTCTCCGGCCCGGCGTCGTCCTCGTCCGACCGGGTGCAGGTGCTCCCTCGGTCGCCAGGAGCGCCGTACAGTGGGAAGCAGCTCCGCCACGGCGGTGTTGGCCGTCCTGACAGTCCGTCCCCGCGACGGGCCGAGCAGGACACCCTCGAGTGTGGGAGGACCACGACATGACCGTGCAGGACACGCAGGCCCCCGGTGCCACCGGCGTCATCCTCAGCGACCCCGCCGCCCTCAAGGTGAAGACGCTGCTGGACCAGGAGGGTCGCGACGACCTGCGGCTGCGGATCGCGGTGCAGCCGGGTGGTTGCTCCGGTCTCCGCTACCAGCTGTTCTTCGACGAGCGCTTCCTCGACGGCGACCAGACCTTCGAGTTCGGTGGCGTCGAGGTCATCGTCGACCGGATGAGCATCCCCTACCTCAGTGGCGCGACGATCGACTTCGTCGACACCATCGAGAAGCAGGGCTTCACGATCGACAACCCGAATGCGGGCGGCTCCTGCGCCTGCGGCGACAGCTTCCACTGATCGCCGGCTGAACGCCGGACGAGGCCCGGCACCTCTGCGGGGGTGCCGGGCCTCGTCGCGCATCGGCCCTCCTGCAGGGGCTCGCCGCGAGTGGCGGTGGGCAGGGGCCCTTCCTCAGTCGACCGGCTCCGAGGGGATCGGGATCGGCAGCCCCGAGGTGGGCGCCGGTGGCGCCGGCGGGCTGAGCGTTCCCGGCGCTGTGGGCGCGACCGGCGGCGCGGTGTCCGTGGCCCCGGGTGACGTCGTGCTGGTCGACGGCGCGGGGGTGGTGGGGGCGTCGTCGCCCCCACCGGAACAGCCGGTCAGGAGACCGACGGTGACGAGCCCGGCGGCCGCCACCAACCGCAGCCGGGTCACAGCCGGACCGGGTAGGCCGGCTCCGGGATCTGCGGCGCGATCCTCTCCTCGACGAAGATGCCGTGCCAGATCATGAACACCAGCACCTCCCAGACCTGCCGGGCGATCCGCTTGCTGGGCACCTCGGCCTGGCGCAGCCGGTCCAGCAGCGCGAGGACGTGGTCGCGGTCCAGCCACTCGTCGGTCTGGCTGGCGGTCACGAGGTCGCGAGCCCACTCGTGCAGCGGGCCGGCCAGGAACTCCGCCGTCGGCACCGGGAAGCCCAGCTTGCGCCGGTTCATGATCTTCGGCGGCACGATCTGCTCCATCGCCTGCCGCAGCGCGTACTTGGTCGCGTCCCCGCGCGCCGGGACCCGCATCTCCAGCGGCAGGGTGCTCGCCAGGGCGAAGACCTCGGGGTCCAGGAACGGGACCCGGAGCTCGAGCGAGTTGGCCATCGTCATCTTGTCGGCCTTGACCAGGATGTCGCCGCGCAGCCAGGTGAACAGGTCGACGTACTGCATGGCGGTCACGTCGTCGTAGCCCGCTGCCCGCGTGCGCCGGTAGAGCTCCTCGGTGACCTGCACGTGCGAGAGGTCGGCGTCGCGGCCGGGGAGCAGCCGGGCGAGCTCGTCGGCGTTGAGGTTGCGGGCGTTGCCGTAGTACCGCTCCTCGAGCGGGATCGACGCCCGGCGCAGCAGGTCCTGTCCGCGGACCCCCTCGGGGACCAGCCGGGACAGTGCCCCGAGCGCCCGCCGGCCGGCCGGCGGGAGCTTGCCGGCCCAGGCGAGGCTGAGCGGCTCGCGGTAGATCGTGTAGCCGCCGAACAGCTCGTCGGCGCCCTCGCCGGAGAGCACCACCTTGACGTGCTTGCGGGCCTCGCGGGCCACGAAGTACAGCGGCACGAGCGCCGGGTCGGCCACCGGGTCGTCGAGGTACCAGACCACGGCGGGGATGGCGTCGGCGAACTCCTGGGCCGTCACCTCGACGGGCACGTGCTTCACCCCGAGGATCGCCGCGGACTCGGCGGCGATCTCCACCTCCGACGTCGCCTCCCGCTGGAAGCCGACGGTGAAGGTGACCAGGTCGGGGTTGTACTTGTGCGCCAGGGCGGCGACCGCGGTGGAGTCGATGCCGCTGGACAGGAACGAGCCGACGGTGACGTCGGCGCGCATGTGCTTGGCGACCGAGTCGTCGAGCACCTCGGCGATCCGGTCGAACAGCGCCTGCTCCGAGCCGGGGGCGACCGGCGTCGGGCGGAACGTCGGGTGGAACCAGCGCTTCGTGTGCAGTTCGCCGTCGACGACGGTGAAGCTGGTGCCGCTCTCGATCCGGCGGATGCCGCGGTGCAGCGTGGCGGGCTCGGGCACGTACTGCAGCGTCAGGTAGTGCTGCAGGGAGGCTGGGTCGACGCCGCCGGCGCCGGGGGTGCCGCCGAGCAGCTCCAGCAGCGCCTTCTTCTCCGAGCTGAAGACCAGCCCGCCGTCGGCCAGGCGCGCGGTGAACAGCGGCTTGATGCCGAAGGCGTCCCGGGCGCCGAACGCGGTGCAGGTCTCGGTGTCCCAGATGACGAAGGCGAACATCCCCCGCAGGCGGGGTACGACCGCCTCGCCCCACAGGTGGTACCCGGCGACGATCGTCTCCGTGTCGCCCTCGGTGCTGAACGTCGCGCCGGCGGCCTTCAGCTCCTCGCGGAGCTCGAGGTAGTTGTAGATCTCGCCGTTGAAGACGATCCGGTACCGGCCCTCGGCATAGGGCATCGGCTGCGGGCTGCCCTCGATGTCGATGAAGGCCAGCCGGTTGAACCCCAGGACGGCGTGCGGGTCGGCCCAGACCTCCCGGTCGTCGGGCCCCCGGTGGCGCAGGCAGCGCAGCGCGTGCCGCACCTGCTCGACGGTGCCCTCGCCCACCCGGTCGGCGTCGGTGGACAGATAAGCGAGCAGGCCGCACATACGGGGAGGTCTCCAGGAGGGGGACGACGGAGGGGCGGGGAAGGCGGGTGCGCTCGGTCAGACGCGCTCGCCGGCGCGGGTCCTGCGCGTGGCGATCCGCTCGGCGACGAAGGACAGGACGGGCACGGTGCCGGCCAGGAGCACCAGGACCGTGCCCTTCAGCGACCAGCGGGCCCGCAGCGCGAGGTCGCAGGCGGTCACGAAGAAGATGGCGTACAGCCAGCCGTGCGCGGTGCCGATGACCGCCACCGGACCGTCGATCCCGGCGAGGTGCTTCAGCGGCACGGCGACCAGGACCAGGGCGATCAGCAGCACGCCCACCACCCAGGCCATCACCCGGTAGCGGGCCAGGGCCCCCGGGACGTCCCGGCCGACCCTGCGGGCGAGGGCGTGCGGCAGCCGGGAGGACGTCGTCCCGGTGTCAGCGGCCACCGGTCACCCGCTGTCCCAGCGCCTTCGCGTTGAGCTCGGCGAGGTAGGCGTTGTAGGCGGCCAGCTCCGGGTCTCCCGTCGTGTCGATCCGGGGGCGCTGGTAGAGGACGACGGAGTTGCCCGGCTCGTCGTCGTCCGGGTCGCGCCGGTACTCGTCCCGGACCATCCGCAGGTAGAACCCCAGGCCCATGAAGCCGTACAGCGGCCACTGCAGCGCGTAGCTCCAGTTGACCGCGCCCCCGCCCGCCTCGGCCTTGGACAGCTGCCAGGCGCCCAGGAAGAAGGTCATCACGAACAGCGCCAGGACCAGCAGGTGCATGAGCACCCACCGCCAGGTCAGCAGGCGTTGGTACACGCCCCGACTGTAACCGGCGAGCCCCGGCTGCCGGCGCGCTCCGGCCCGGTCGCGGGGCGCGCGGTGCCGGCGGGGCGGCAGTGGAGCCAGTGACGCCGCGGCGACCCGCCGGGCAGGTCCGCCCGCCCCGGGCGCGGCAGGCGGGGTCGGATAGTCTCCGGGAGACTGTGGTGGGGGTGAGCGGCACCTGTCGATGGGTGCCGGTGGACCTCCACCGGGAAGACCTCGTGGCGCCGCCACGGGGGAGATGAGGAGGGTGCTCGGTGGACCGCAGCTTCTGGAGCTGGGGGTGGCCTGAGGGCATCACCGACGAGGCCGAGCAGATGCACGCGCTCTGGATCGGCTCCACGATCGCCGCCCTCGTGGTCGGCGTCGCCGTCTGGGTGCTCATCGCCTACGCCGCGATCCGGTACCGGAAGCGTGGCGACACCCTGCCCAAGCAGACGGCGTACAACCTGCCGCTCGAGGTGGTCTACACGATCATCCCGTTCGTCATCGTCTCGGTGCTGTTCTTCTTCACGGTGAACACACAGAACCGGGTGATGGAGCGCAGTGCCGACCCCGACGTGACCGTCGGGGTGAACGCCTTCAAGTGGAACTGGCAGTTCGTCTACCCGGAGACCACCGACGAGAACGGCGGCGAGCCGGTGTCGACGGTCGGGAGCACCGACGAGATCCCGATCCTCGTCGTCCCGGTCGACCAGACGATCCGGTTCGAGCTGGCCTCGGCCGACGTCATCCACTCGTTCTGGATCCCGGAGTTCCTGTTCAAGCTGGACATCATCCCGGGCAACGAGAACGGCCGCGACAACGTCTTCGAGGTCACCGTGCGCGAGGAGGGTGCCTACGTCGGCCGCTGCGCCGAGCTCTGCGGCACGTACCACGCGTTCATGAACTTCGAGCTGCGTTCGGTGAGCGCCGACGACTTCGACGACTACATCAGTGCGCGTGAGGCCGGTCTGTCGACCCACGACGCGCTGGAGAGCATCGGCGAGCCGGGCTACGCGACCTCCACGAGCCCGTTCGCGGGCGCCCGTGAGCAGGCGTCCGCCTCCGCCGATGACTGACCCGACCACCCCGCAGCACCAGGAGGACCGACCGTGAAGGTCGAAGCGCTCATCTTCAACTTGATCACGGTCTTCTGCCTCGTCGCCGCGGTCGTGTACGGCGTCTGGGCCCGGGAGCCCATCGGCACGACGGCGCTGGCGCTCTCCGGGGGCCTGACCGCGCTGATCGGTGGCTTCTTCTGGTTCGTCAGCCGGCGCATCGACGCCCGCCCCGAGGACCGCAAGGACGCGGAGATCGCCGACGGGGCGGGGGAGCTGGGCTTCTTCAGCCCGGCGAGCTACTGGCCCTTCGGCCTGGGGCTCTCCGCCGCGCTCATGGGGCTGGCGCTGGCGTTCTGGTACCCCTGGCTGGTCCTGATCGCCGGGGTGGCGCTGCTGCTCACCGTCGGCGGGCTGCTCTTCGAGTACTACGTCGGGCAGAACGCGCAGAGCTGAGCCCAGCACCACCTCGTCCACCGGGGCTCCTCCCACGCCGGGAGGGGCCCCGGTGGCGTGTGCGGGGGGCGAACGGGTCGGGCTGCTGGCGGCGGCTCGATGTGCCGGCCGGTCCCGTACCGACCCGACCGTGCAGTGACTGCGGGCGGTGACGGAGCTCGTGGCCGGCGCCGGGGAGCAGCTGCCCGGTCGGGGGCGCCGCCGGACCGGGTGTTCCCCGCCGGCGGCGAGCTGACCACCGTGGCTGCGGCAGGTCCAGCGCCGAGCTGACCGCCGGTGCGGTCGCCACCCCGGGAGCGGAGGCGGGGTCACACATCGGTCCGGCTGGTGCTGGTCGGGCTGCCGGGAGCGGACCCGACCTGCCGCTGCGCGCCGATCCATCGGTTGCTCCGCCCGGCCAGGGACCGGTGCACGAGGGGTTGCGGGGAGCCGGCGGACACCGCGAGACGGGCACCGCCCGGAGCAGGACGCCCCGGGTGACGTGAGCGGGCGCCCGGGAGCGCGGCCGGGCCCCGAGCCCCGGCGATCGTCCACGCGAGCCCGTCGGGGGAGTGTTCGGAGGCGATGTGGCCGCCGGACCTCCACCAGGCCTGCGGGGCCGCAGCGGGGGGAGTGGCGCCCCACTGTCCGAGGGACGACTCCGTGCCCTGCCGCGTGGTCGAGGTGGCTCGCTGGCCCTGCCACCCCGGGCACGGGCGGGCGAGCGCGACCGCCGGGCACCCCGGCACAAAGCAGCAGGGCCCCCGGCGGATCTCCGTCGGGGGCCCTGCTGGTGGTGGAGCGGGTCGATCAGTCGCGCGGGTCCTGCGGACGACCGCCCTCGGCGGGGCGGCCCGAGCCGGTCAGCTCGCGGTCGGCCGCCTGCGCGGCCTCCAGGCCGCGTTCCTCGCGCTCGGCGGCGGCCTGCACCGCGGCCGGCTCCTCGATCGGCTTGAAGAAGCCCCGGATGGCGCGACGTGCGCCGCCCACCTGGTTCATCTTCTTCGGCACCGAGGCGCCGCCGTAGGCGAGCACGCCGTGGCCGTGCTCGTCGACCGGGCCCAGCGGCTGGTGCACCTCGATGAACTCACCGTTCGGCAGCCGCCGGATGACACCGGTCTCGATGCCGTGCTCGAGCACCTCGCGGTCGTGCCGCTCGAGACCCAGGCAGATCCGGTAGGTGAGCCAGTACACCGCCGGCGGGATCACCAGCATGCCGATCCGGCCGAACCAGGTCATCGCGTTCAGGCTGATGTCGAACTTGTCGGCGATGACGTCGTTGCCACCGGAGATCCACAGCACCACGTAGAACGAGATGGCCATGGCGCCCAGGGACGTCCGCACCGGCACGTCCCGCGGGCGCTGGAGCAGGTGGTGGCTGGCCGTGTCGCCGGTCAGCTTGCGCTCGATGACCGGGTAGAGCGCCAGCACGCCGAACATCAGACCGGGGATCACCGCAGTGGCCCAGAACAGCGCCGGGATGTGGTAGCCCCAGAGCACGAGCTCCCACGGCGGGAAGAGCCGTGCGGCGCCGTCGAGGAAGCCGATGTACCAGTCCGGCTGCGAGCCGGCGGACACCTGTGCCGGGTTGTAGGGACCCAGCAACCAGATCGGGTTGATCTGCACCAGGCCGCCGAGGGCGGCGCACACACCGAAGACGATGAAGAACAGTGCGGTCGCCTTGCCCGCGAACGCCGGGAAGAGCCGGTTGCCGACCACGTTGTGCTCGGTCCGCCCCGCACCCGGGAACTGGGTGTGCTTCTGCTTGACCAGGATCAGCAGGTGCAGCGCGATCAGCGCCAGCAGGATCGCGGGCACGATCAGCACGTGCAGGATGTACAGCCGGCCGATGATCAGCTCGCCGGGGAAGTCGCCACCGAAGACCGCGAAGAACAGCCAGGTGCCGATCACCGGGATCGAGATGATCACCGCGGAGGCGATCCGCAGACCCGTGCCGGAGAGCAGGTCGTCGGGGAGCGAGTAGCCGGCGAAGCCCTCGACGAGGGCCAGCACCAGCAGCGCGACGCCGATGAACCAGTTCGTCTCCCGCGGCCGGCGGAACGCGCCGGTGAAGAAGATCCGGAACAGGTGGACGACGATCGCCGCCACGAACAGCAGGGCCGCCCAGTGGTGGATCTGCCGGACGACCAGGCCGCCGCGGACGTCGAAGGAGATGTCCAGCGTCGACTCGTAGGCCCGCGAGACCTCGATGCCGCGCATCGGCGCGTAGGAGCCCTCGTAGACGACCTCGGTGAGGGACGGGTCGAAGAAGAACGTCAGGTACGTGCCCGACAGCAGCAGGATGACGAACGCGTAGAGCGCGATCTCACCGAGCAGGAAGGACCAGTGGTCCGGGAACACCTTGTTCAGGGTCCGGCGGAGCGGACCAGCCACGATGAGCCGGTCGTCGACCTCCAGGGCCGCCTTCCCGATCCTCGTGCTCGGCGCAGCCGGACTCGGCGTGGTGGTGGTGGCGGCCATCAGACGAGCCTCCCAAGGTTCCAGAACGAAGGGCCGACCGGCTCCGGGAAGTCCGCTCGAGCGACGAAGTACCCCTCATCATCCACGGCGATCGGCAGCTGGGGGAGCTTGCGGGTGGCCGGGCCGAACACCGGGCGGGCGCCCTCGGTCACCTGGAACTGCGACTGGTGGCACGGGCACAGGATCCGGCCGGTCTCCTGCTCGTACAGCGAGACGGGACAGCCGGCGTGCGTGCAGATCTTCGAGTAGGCGACGTAGTCCCCGTAGCCGAAGTCCTCCTGCCCGTCCGGGGGGTCCAGCTCCTGCAGCTGCTCCGGGCGGAGCCGGATGAGCATGACCGAGGCCGACGCGTCGGCGTGGAAGTTGCCGCCGGGGACGGCGGGGAACACCGTCTCCAGCGAACCGGGCTGCTGGTCGGCGGGGCGGACCGGGGTGCCGTCGTCGCGCAGCAGCCGGACGCCGTCCGCCCACGGGGTCGTGCCCAGCGGGTTGCCGGTGTTCGGGTTGCGGATGAGACCACCGAGCGGCGCGAGGACCATGGCGCCCGCGCCTGCGCCCATCAGGCCGATCGTGGTCAGCAGCAGCTTGCGGCGGGGCAGGCCGGACTTGTCCAGCCCGCTGAGCAGGGTGGCCGAGGTCGTGACCCGGTCGAAGTGCGACCCGTCGTGCTTGTCCTGGACCGCGGTCTCGTGCGGCAGCAGGTTCCGGACGTACAGCACCAGGCCGATGCCGATCGCGGTCAGCGAGATGCCCATGGTCACGCCGAGCATGGGCGTGAACAGCGCGCTCCAGCTGCTGCCGCCGACCTGCCACTCCCAGTCGGGCAGGAACCACCCGGAGCCCGCGTAGATCACCAGGAACGCCAGGGCGGCGACGGCGGCGATGGCGAACGAGAGGGTGACCTGCCGGGTGGCGCGCCTCTCCATCGTGGAACCGGGCTCCGGACCCGGGTCGACGTGCAGGATCTCCACGCCGTCGTAGCGGGCGCCCAGCCGGTCCAGCTCGGTCCGGTCCATGGCGCTGAGCCGCTCGGGGCCGTACTCGTCGTCCGGGCCGCCGTGCGCGGGACCCGAGGTGTCGTCGCCACCGGCAGCGCCGGGGCCGGTGTGGGTGGTGCTCACGCCTTCGTCCCCATCCAGAAGATCCCGAACAGCAGGGCGCCCATACCGGCGACCCAGATGACCAGGCCCTCGGCCACCGGGCCGACCCGGCCGACGCCGGCGCCACCGGGGTCGGCCTGAGCCTGCACGGTCTGCACGTAGTTGATGATCGCCCGCTTCTCCTCCGGGGTGAGCTGGTTGTCACCGAAGACGGGCATGTTCTCCGGGCCGGAGAGCATCGCGGTGTAGATCGTCAGGTCGTTGGCCTCCGACAGCGACGGTGCCCGCTTCCCGGAGGAGAGCGCGCCGCCCTGGCCGGTGAAGTTGTGGCACTGGGCGCAGTTGAGCCGGAACAGCTCGCCGCCGGCGGCGAGATCGCCCGAGCGCAGGTCGCCCGAGGGCAGGGTCGGGCCACCGCCGTTGGCCTGGATGTAGGCCATCAGCTGGTCGATCTCCTCCTCGGAGAAGACCGGCGGGCGCTCGGGGGCCTGGGCCTCCTGCCGCACGAGCGGCATGCGGCCGGTGTGCACCTGGAAGTAGACGGCGGCTTCGCCGACGCCGATGAGCGAGGGCCCGCGACCCTCCACGCCCTCCAGGTTGGAACCGTGGCAGGTGATGCAGCTGCGGACGTAGAGGTCCCGGCCGGCCTCGACGGCGTTCGACGGGTTGCCGGTCGGGTCGTCGGCGGCGCTGGCGCCGGGGGCGAGGGCCGAGTAGCCGACGCCGGTGAGCACCAGGGCGGCCATGAGTCCCGCGACGTTGGCCAGCCGACGACGCTGCTTGGACCGCCGCCGGGCCTGGGCGGCCGCGGCCGGGCTGCCGGCCACCGGACGCCGGCCGAACCGGGCGCGCACGCCACGGCGGCCGCTCTCGACGGGGGCCTCGGACGAGGGGTTCGTGGTGGTCACCGGTTCCCTAGCGGATCAGGTAGATCGTGGCGAAGAGCCCGACCCACACGACGTCGACGAAGTGCCAGTAGTAGGAGACCACGATGGCCGAGGTCGCCTGGGCTGGCGTGAATCGGCCCATGGTGGACCGGATGAGCACGTAGACGAAGGCCACCAGGCCACCGATGACGTGCAGGGCGTGGAAGCCGGTCGTCAGGTAGAAGACCGAGCCGTAGCTCGACGAGGCGATCGTCGTGCCGTGGTCGACGACCAGCACCCGGTACTCGTTCATCTGGGCCAGGACGAACACCGCGCCCATGAGGAACGTGATGGCGAACCAGCGGCGCAGCCCGTAGACGTTCCCGCGCTCGGCGGCGAACACGCCGAGCTGGCAGGTGACCGAGGAGGCCACCAGGATCACGGTGAAGAAGGTCGCGTAGGGCAGGTTCAGCTCGGTCGGCTCCGGCGGCCAGCCGTCTGTCGCCCGGGCGCGCGCGGTGAAGTACATGGCGAACAGGCCGGCGAAGAACATCAGCTCACTGGCGAGCCAGACGATCGTGCCGACGCTGACCATGTTCGGTCGGGTCAGGGAGTGCACCCGCGAGGTGTCGAAGGTGCTGCTCGCCACGGGGGCCGTTGTCACGGGGTCATCATGGCATCGGGATGCCCTCCCCACGACGCGGGGTGGGCGCGCGTGGCGTGTCTCCCCGTGCACGTGCGGTGCCCCCTCCGACGTGACGGTGGGAAGCACTAGGCTGCGCCGGGTGAGCGTCGACGCCGCACCGGCCACCGTGCTGGTCTTCAGCCAGCGGGCCGAGGTCCGCGCCGCCGTCCGTGCTGCGCTGGGCGCCTTCCCGGCTCCGGACGTCGGCCCCCTCCGCTACGTGGAGTGCGCCACCGGTGACGAGGTCGTGGCGGCGGTCGACGCCGGCGGGGTCGACCTGTGCGTCCTGGACGGCGAGGCCCAGCCGACCGGGGGGATGGGGATCAGCCGCCAGTTGCGCGCCGAGGTGGCCGACTGCCCGGCGATGGTGGTCCTCATCGCCCGCCAGGCCGACCGGTGGCTGGCGCACTGGTCGCAGGCGGACGCCACGCTGGCCTTCCCGGTCGACCCGCTGGTCGCCCCGGAGACCGTGGCCGGGCTGCTGCGCGAACGGGCCGCATCGCGGCCCGTCGTGCGGCGCTGAGCGGCGTGGCGGGCACCGCCCCGACCTGGCCCGTGCTGCTCGGCCGGCTGGCCCGGCGGGAGGACCTCTCGATCGAGGACACCGGCTGGGCGATGCGCCAGGTGATGACCGGCGAGGCCTCCCCGGCCCAGATCGCCGGACTGGTGATGGGGCTGCGGGTCAAGGGGGAGACGCCGGCCGAGGTGCTGGGTCTGGCCGCGACCATGCTGGACCAGGCCACGCCCGTGGTGCTCGCGCAGGACTGCGTGGACATCGTGGGCACCGGGGGCGACGGCGCGCAGACGGTCAACATCTCCACGATGGCCGCGATCGTCACCGCCGCGGCGGGGGTGCCGGTGGCCAAGCACGGCAACCGGGCGGCGTCGTCGAAGTCGGGTACGGCCGACGTCCTCGAGGCGCTCGGGGTGGTCATCGACCTCCCCGCCGACGCCGTCGCGGAGTGCGTCCGCCGGGCGGGGATCGGGTTCTTCTTCGCCCCGGTCTTCCACCCCGGGATGCGGCACGCGGCGGTCCCGCGCCGGGAGCTGGGCATCGGCACGGTGTTCAACTTCCTGGGCCCGCTGACCAACCCCGCGCGGCCGGTGGCCGGGGCGATCGGCTGCGCCGACCTGCGGATGGCCCCGGTTCTCGCGCAGGTGCTCGCCGATCGCGGCACCCGGGCCCTGGTCTTCCGGGGGGACGACGGCCTCGACGAGCTCACCACCACGACGACGTCGTCGGTGTGGGTGGTGCGCGATGGCGAGGTGGTCCCCGAGCGGCTCGACCCGACGGCGTTCGGCCTCCCGGTGGCCGAGCCGGGGGCGCTGCGGGGCGGGGGGCCGGAGGAGAACGCCGAGGTGGTCCGGCGGCTCGTGGCCGGGGACCGCGGCCCGGTGCGGGACGCGGTGCTGCTCAACGCCGCGGGAGCACTGGCTGCCTTCGACGGGCGCGGCGGACGGCTGCCCGACGTGCTCGGTGCGGCGCTGGAGCGGGCTGCCGCCGCGGTCGACGACGGCCGGGCCGCGGCCACGCTGGCGGAGTGGGTGCAGGTCAGCCAGGAACTCCGCGCCCGCACCTGACGGCCCCGCTGCAGGGGCCCGCCGCGGGCGTGCGAGTGGCGGGGTCCTTCCTCAGTCGGCGGACTCGAAGCCGATCGAGAAGGCGGCCTCGAGGTCGTGCCGTGAGTAGGCGCGGAAGGCGATGTGCGTGGCGGTGTCGACCACGCCGGGCACCTTGTTGATCCGACCGGCGATCACCTGGGCGATCTCGTCGAACTCGGGCACGCGGATGATCGCGACCAGGTCGACGTCGCCGGCGACGGAGTAGACCTCGCTGACCCCGGGCAGGTCGGCGACCGCCTCGGCGACCTCGGCGATGGAGTCGGTGGCGGCATCGATCATCACGATGGCGGTGATCACGTCCGGGATGCTAGCCGGGTGGCGCCCCGGCCGCGCCGTGCCTCCGGCCGATCGGCGGTGACCCGGTCGGGCTGGCTGCGGGTGCGCAGCGGCCGGCCGTCGCCGAAGGGATCGCGTTCGGCGCGGCCGGCCTCCACCCGCGCGAGGAACGCGCGGTAGGTGCCGGTGCCCGGCGTGCGGCTGGCCAGCGTGCCGTCGACCTCGACCAGCCGGGTGCCGGGCTTCTCCATCCAGCGGAGCACCAGCTCCGTCTCGTCGACCGTGGCGGCGAGCTCGCCGTCGGGTCCGGTGGGGGTCTCGGCCGTGGCCCGCAGGCCGGCCAGGCACTCGCGCACCGACCGGCCGCGCTCGGCGACCCCGGCGGCCACCAGGCGGCCGCGCCGCACGACCGACAGCTGCCAGCCACCGGCGCCGTCGGGACGGGCCAGCACCATCTCCGGCACGGTGGCCAGCGATTCCAGCCGCTGACGGCGCTGCACGGCCCGCACCAGGACGGCCACCCGGTCGCGCAGCAGCGCGGCGTCCTCGTACCGGCCCTCGCCGGCCAGCCGCTCGACCCGGTCGAGCAGCGGCGCGACCAGCTCGCGTGGGTCGGAGTCGACGGCGGCGGCGAACACCGCGGCGATCGAGGCGTACTCCTCACGGCTCTGCGCACCGGTGCAGGGGGCGCCGCACCGGCCCATGCCGGCGAGCGCGCAGGCGGTGCCGGTGCCGGCGAGCGCCAGCCGGGGAGTGCACTGGCGAAGTGGCAGCGACTCGTGCACCGCGGCGACCGCGTCGTCGGCTGCGCGCCGGTCGGGGAAGGGGCCGAGGAAGGACCCGGTGCCCGGGCGGACCCGGCGCACCACCGACAGCCGCGGGAAGGGCTCGTCGGTGAGCCGGACCCAGAGGGCGCGCTCGGGGAAGCGGGACCGACGGTTGTAACGGGGCTTGTGCTCGGCGATCAGCCGCAGCTCCCGGACGGCGGCCTCCAGGTCGTGCGCGCACGGCAGCGCGTCGACCCGTTCGGCCAGCCGGATCATCTCCGTCATCCGGCTGCGCTGCTCGCCGGCGGAGAAGTAGCTGCGCACCCGGCTGCGGAGGTCGGTGGAGGTGCCCACGTACAGCGCCTCGTCGCGGGGGCCGCGGAAGACGTAGACGCCGGGGCCGGTGGGGACGTGCTCGGCCAGGTGCCGCTTCCGGCGGCGTTCGGGGTCGACCTGGCGGGTCAGGCCGGAGAGCTCCTCCAGGGTCGTGATCCCCAGCGGCCCCAGCCGCTCGAACAGGCCGTGCAGGACGTCGACGGTCGCCCGCGCGTCGGCCAGCGCCCGGTGACAGGGTTCGGTGGAGGTGGCGAAGTAGGGGGCGAGGGTGGCCAGCTTGCAGTTGGGCACCTCGTCGCGGGTGAGCAGCCGGCGGGCCAGGACGGCGGTGTCGACCGAGGCGGCGGCGGGCCAGGCGATGCCGGTCTCCTCGCAGGCCGCGCGCAGGAAGCCGAGGTCGAAGGGGGCGTTGTGGGCGACCAGCACGGCGCCGCGGGCGAACTCCAGGAAGGCCGGCAGCACGGCGTCGATGCGTGGCGCGGCCGCCACCATCATCGTGGTGATGCCGGTGAGCACGCTGATGTAGGGCGGGATCTCCCGGCCCGGGTCGACCAGGGTCTGGAACTCGCCGACCACCTGACCGCCGCGCACCTTGACCGCGCCGATCTCGGTGATCGCACTGTCCTTCGGGGAGCCACCGGTCGTCTCCAGGTCGACGACCACGAACGTCACCGCCGACAGCGCGGAGCCCGCCTCGTCGATCGTCACCTGCTCGTAGCGCGAGCCGGGCGGTGCCGGCGCGGCCAGGCCCGTGGACGACCAGGCGGGCGGGGTGCCGCCGAGGCGCACAGCCGGTGGGCCGGGTGGCGCGGCAGGAACGGGTGGCAGCGCAGGAACGGGTGGCACGTCGCGGACGGTAGGTCGGGGGTCCGACAGTCCGGGGGAGGGCGCGCCGGGACCCGGGGCGGGGGTGGACCCGCGGAGGGCCTGCGGCGGGAACTGTCGGTGGCTGCTCCTACGGTCCGCGCTGCCGGGACGGAGTGCCGTCCGGATCGAGAGGGAGGGAGAGCCGCCGTGCTCATCGACTGCGACACCTGCACCGTCCGCGGCACGGGCTGCGCCGACTGCGTCGTCACCATGCTCCTCGGTGCACCGCCGGACTGGCAGGGGAGCGATCCCTGTGTCGTGCCCCTGGTGCCGAGGGCGACGGCGGGGGCCGGCCCGGCCGAGGTGGCGTCGCGCGGCGACGCGCCCGGGCGAGCCCGGTCCGGACGTGACGTGGCTCGCGTTGACGCGACGGAGGGCGACGGTCGTGCCGTCGTGGAACTGGACGACGTGGAGCATCGGGCGGTCCGGGCCTTGGCAGAGTTCGGCCTGGTTCCGCCGTTGCGTCATCAGGATGCGTCAGGTCACGGCGACCGCAACGTGAGCTGACAAATCGCACTCCTGTGATTCATCAGTTCTAGCCCGAGGTTTCGGGTTTGACGGGTCTTTGTCTCGGTCCGGTCACGGACCTAGTTTCGTGACGTCCGGTAGGGAAGTCGTCACTGATCAGGGTGGCCCCGGCCGGAGACCGCCGAACCAGCCGGCCTCGTCGGCTGGACCGGGGACCCACGCAACGCTGAGGTGGGTGCTCACGTGCACCGGGTCGCCCCGGGCACACCGCGCCGGCATCGACGCGGCCGAGATCGGGCACGACTGCCGCGCCCGGGCCTGTCAGCCGACTCGGTAGGCGGTGCGACCAGGAAGAACGGAGCCCCGCCTCCCATGGCGAGCCCTCAGTCCCGCCCCCGGCCCACGTCGGCCCGCCCTGCCGCGCTGCCCTCCGGCTCCCGGCGCGCCCGGCTGACCGGCCGGCTCGGTGCCGGGGTGCTCCTCGGGCTCACCGCCAGCCTCACGCTCACCCTGCTCCCGGGCAGCGCGGCCGCCGCCCCCGGCGACCCGGTGGCCCGGGCCGGCACGGCGGAGGAGGCCACGCGCCTGGTCTCCGACGCGACGCACGAGCTCGAGGTCGTCACCGAGCAGTTCAACGACGCGCAGGAGGAGCTCGCCCAGCAGCGAGCCGCTGCCGACGCCGCCGGCCAGGCCCTCGCCGCCGCCCAGGCGCAGCTGGCGACCCTCGACGAGCAGATGCGCCGCGTCGCGCGGAGCGCCTTCACCGGCGAGAACCTGTCCCGGTTCAACGCCCTGATGACCAGTGGCTCGGCCGACGAGTTCCTCTCCCAGGTCACCACCCTGGACGCCATCGCGGGGCACACCACCGACGTCCTCGCCCAGGTGACCGCCGCGGCCCAGGCGGCGGAGCAGGCGAAGGCGGCCGCCGACGCGGCGGCGGGGCAGGCCGAGGCCGGACTGGCCGACGTCACCACCCGGCAGGCCGACCTGCAGGGGCGGATCGCCGAGTACCGGGTCCAGTACGAGTCCCTCAGCGCGGTCCAGCAGCAGGCGGTGGTGCAGGAGCACGCCGGTCCGACGCTGACGCCCCCCGCCCCCGCCGAGGTCGTCGCCTCCTCGGACGCGGCGCAGACCGCCGTGGACACCGCGCTGGCCCAGATCGGCGACCCCTATGTCTGGGGCGCCGGCGGCCCGGACGCCTTCGACTGCTCGGGCCTGACCCAGTACGCCTTCGCCGCGGCCGGGGTCCGGCTGCCGCATTCCAGCCGGGTGCAGGCCACCATGGGCACCGCGGTGAGCCGGGCCGACCTGCAGCCCGGTGACCTGGTCTTCTTCTACAGCCCGGTCAGCCACGTGGGCATGTACGTGGGCAACGGGAAGATGGTGCACGCGCCGACGTTCGGCAGCCCGGTCGTCGTCACCGGGGTCGACATGGCCGGGTACGTGGGGGCGCGCCGGCTCGTCGGCTGAGGCCGTCCGGGCGGGCAGCGTGCACAGGGCGCCGTCCTAAGCTCGCCCGCGTGTGCGCCCCGACCTTGCCGAGCCCGTCCGCGTGAGCACCTCGGCGCTGGTGCCCACCCCGGCCCGGTCCCGGCGGCTGGCGCTCGGCACGGCGGCGGTCCTGGGGGCCGCGCTGGTCGGGGTGATCGTGGTGACCACCCCGTGGGAGGTGCTCGCCGCACCGCCCGGCGGCCGCACCCCCGTCGACCCTGCCGCGGCGTTCACGGCCGAGCAGATCGCCCGGGCCGAGGCCTTCACCGGCGCGCTGCGGCCGGCGTCGCTGGTCTCCCTGCTGCTGGGCCTGGCCGTCTCCGCGGTGTTCGGCCTGACCCGTGCCGGCGCGGCCACCGCCCGCCGGCTGGCCCGCCCACTCGGGGGCGGCTGGGGCTGGCAGGTGCTCCTCGGCACGTTCGCCATCCTGCTCGTGGGACGGCTGGTGACCCTCCCGCTGTCGGCCTGGGGTGAGGTGGTGCGGCACCGCTACGGGCTCTCCACCCGGGGCTGGGGCCTGTGGGCCCGGGACGTCGCCGTCTCGACCGGCATCAACGCTGCCCTCACCGCGCTGGGGCTGCTGGCGGTGGTGGCCCTGGCCCGCCGGGCGCCGCGGACCTGGTGGGCCTGGGCGGGCGGGGGCGCGGCGGCGCTCGTCGTCGTCGGGTCGTTCCTCTACCCGATGGTGATCGAGCCGGCGTTCAACCGGTTCGAGCCGATGCCGGCGGGTCAGCTGCGCAGCGACCTGTTCGCGCTCGCCGAGCGCAGCGGCACCCCGGTCGAGGACGTGCTGGTGGCCGACGCCAGCCGCCGCACCACGGCGCTCAACGCCTACGTCTCCGGGTTCGGGTCGACGCGTCGGGTCGTCGTCTACGACACGGTGCTCGACCGGCTCCCCGACGAGGCGATCGAGTCGATCGTGGCGCACGAGCTGGGACACGTGGCCAACGACGACGTCCTCAGCGGCACGCTCATCGGCGCGCTGGGCGCCGGTGCCGGGGTCTCGCTGCTCGGGTGGCTGCTCGGTGCGACGTCGCTGCTGCGCCGGGCCGGGGCGCGGGGGCCGGGGGACGGCGCCGTCGTCGGTCTGCTGCTGTTCCTGGTCACGGTCGGGACGCTGGTCTCGACGCCGGTGCAGAACCTGGTCTCCCGCCAGGTCGAGGCGCGGGCGGACCTGCACGCGCTGGACCTGACCGGTGACCCGGCCGCCTTCACCGCCATGCAGCGGTGGCTGGGGGAGGCCAACCTCAACGACCCGGACCCGCCGGCCCCCTGGCAGTGGTTCTACGGGTCGCACCCCACGGTGCCGCAGCGGATCGCCTTCGCCGCCGACTGGGCCCGGCTGCACGGTGCCCCGGTGCCCCGGTGAACCGCACCCTGGTCGTCACCAACGACTTCCCGCCCCGACAGGGCGGCATCCAGACGTTCGTGGCGGCGCTGCTGGCCACCCGCCCGCCGGAGACGCTGGTCGTGCTCGCCTCCGACCACCCGGGATCGGCCGAGCACGACGCGCAGCTGCCCTACCCGGTGGTCCGGGCCGCCACCGGGATGCTGCTGCCGACCCCGGACGCCACCCGCACCGCCGCGCGCCTGGCGCGGGAGCACGGCTGCGACACCGTCTTCTTCGGGGCGGCGGCGCCGCTGGGCCTGATGGCCCCGGCGCTGCGCCGCTCCGGGGTGCGCCGGCTGGTCGGTGCCACCCACGGGCACGAGACCGGCTGGGTGGCTCTCCCGGCCGCCCGGCAGCTGGTGCAGCGGATCGCGTCGGGGCTGGACGAGCTGACCTACATCAGCGCCTACACCCACGACCGGCTCGCCCCGGCGCTCGGGGACCGCACGGTGCTCAGCCAGCTGTCCCCGGGGGTCGACGTCGACCTGTTCAGCCCCGACGCCGATGGCTCGGCCGTGCGCGAGCGGTACGGGCTGGGGAGCGCGCCGGTGGTGGTGTGCGTCTCCCGGCTGGTGCCGCGCAAGGGGCAGGACGTGCTCGTCGCGGGCTGGCCGCAGGTGCTCGCCCGGCACCCCGACGCCCGGCTGCTGCTGGTCGGGGGCGGTCCGCTGGAGCTGCGGCTGCGCCGGGCGGTCGCCGCCCGCGGCCTGGGCGGCTCGGTGGTGCTCACCGGGGGCGTGCCGGCCGGCGAGCTGCCCGCCCACTACGCCGCCGGCGACGTCTTCGCCATGCCCTGCCGCACCCGCCGCGGCGGACTGGACGTCGAGGGGCTGGGGATGGTGTTCCTCGAAGCCGCCGCCTGCGGCCGGCCGGTGGTCGCCGGCACCTCCGGCGGCGCCCCGGAGACGGTCCGCGAGGGTGAGACGGGGCACGTGGTCGACCCACGCTCGCCCACCGCCGTCGCCCGGGTGCTCGCCGACCTGCTCGACGACCCGGCCCGGGCCCGCGCCATGGGGGCCGCGGGCCGGGCCTGGGTCGACCAGCGCTGGTCCTGGGCGACCATCGCCGGCACCTTCGCCCGGCTGCTGGAGGGCTGACGTGCGGGGCTGCTACGCGCGGTAGATCGCCTCGACCTCGGCGCCGAACTCCTTCATCACCACGCCGCGCTTGAGCTTCATGCTCGGCGTGAGGGTGCCGTTGGCCTCGGTGAAGTCCTCGGCGAGCACCCGGTACTTCTTGATCGCCTCGGCCTGCGACACGGCCTTGTTGGCCTCGGCGACCGCGGTGTCGAGCTCGGTGAGGAGGTCGGGGTCCTCGCGCAGCTGGGCGGCGGTGAGCGACTCGTCCTTGCCGCGGGCCTTCAGCCAGGCAGGCAGGGCCTCGGCGTCCAGGGTGACCAGCGCGGCGATGAACGGCCGCTGGTCGCCGACCACGATGCACTGGCTGACCAGCTTGTGCGCCCGCAGCCGGTCCTCCAGCACGGCCGGGGCGACGTTCTTGCCCCCGGCGGTCACCAGGATCTCCTTCTTGCGGCCGGTGATGCGCAGGAAGCCCTGCTCGTCGAGCTCGCCGAGGTCGCCGGTGTGGAACCAGCCGTCGGCGTCGATCGCCTCGCGGGTGGCCTGCTCGTTGCGCCAGTAGCCGCGCATCACGATGCCGCCGCGCAGCAGCACCTCGCCGTCCTCGGCGATCGCCGCGTCGACGCCGGGCAGCGGCCGGCCGACGGTGCCGATCCGGATCGCGGCGTCGTGGTTGACCGCCGCGGCCGCCGTCGTCTCGGTGAGCCCGTAGCCCTCGTAGATGGTCACGCCGAGCCCGCGGAAGAAGTGGCCCAGCCGCTCGCCGAGCGGGGCGCCACCGGAGACGGCGCCGGCGCAGCGACCGCCCAGCGCGGCGCGCAGCTTGCCGTAGACCAGCCGGTCGAACAGCGCGTGCTGCAGCCGCAGCGCCAGGCCGGGGCCGCCGGTGTCCTGGGCGCGGGACCAGTCGACGGCGACCTGCGCGGCCCGGTCGAAGATCTTCCCCTTGCCGTCGCCCTCGGCCTTGGCCTTCGCCCCGTTGTAGACCTTCTCGAACACCCGGGGGACGGCGAGCACGAACGTCGGCTGGAAGCGGCCGAGGTCGCCCACCAGGTCGGCGATGTCGGGGGTGTGCCCGATGACCGTGCGGGCGTCGACGGCGCCCACCTGCAGCACCCGGGCCAGCACGTGGGCCAGCGGGATGAACAGCAGCATCGAGCCGTCGGGGTTGATGAAGCGGTCCAGCAGGGTGATCCCGTTGCGGACCTCGAACAGGAAGTTGCCGTGGGTCAGCTCGCAGCCCTTGGGCCGCCCGGTGGTGCCGCTGGTGTAGATCAGCGTGGCCAGGCTGTCCGCGCCGAGGGTCCGCCGGCGGGCCGCCAGCTCCTCGTCGGGTACGTCGGCACCCGCGGTGGTCAGCTGGTCGAGTGCGCCGTCGTCGATGACCCACACCGGGCCCAGGTCCGGCGCCTCGCTGCGCACCGACTCGACGTCCTCGGCGTGCCGCGGGCTCTCCACGAAGATCGCGCGGGCACCGGAGTCGGTGAGGATCCAGGAGATCTGGTCGGGGCTCGACGTCTCGTACACCGGGACGACCACGGCGCCGGCGGTCCAGATGGCGTAGTCCAGGACGGTCCACTCGTACCGGGTGCGGGCCAGCAGGCCCACCCGGTCGCCGGGGCCGATCCCGCCGGCCACCAGGCCCTTGGCCACGCCGGCGACCTCGGCGGCGAACTGCGCCCAGGTCACGTCCCGCCACTCTCCGTCGACCTGCCGGCGCAGCCCGACGTCGTGCGGGTGCTCGGCCGCGTTGCGGGCGACCATGTCCGTCAGGGCGTCTTCGGCCCCCACGGTGGCGGTGGGGGGAACGCTCAGCTCGCGCACGCCGGTCCTCTCTGCCCCGCCCGGGCGGGGGGCGCCGTCGCCTCCCGGACCCGGACGCTGGGTCGGGAGGTCAATCTAGTCGGGGGAGCCGCCGGGGGGCACGGCAACGACCCCCGGCCGGGGTGACCGGTCCGGTCAGGGCTCCGGGCGGTCACGGTCGGCGACTACCCTGCGGCGCATGGCCGACCAGTCCACCCAGTCGATCGTCGTCGACGCGCCCGCGGCCCAGGTGATGGCCGTGATCGCCGACTTCCCGTCGTACCCGCAGTGGGTGGCCGCGGCCAAGACGGTCGAGGTGCTCGAGACCGGGCCCGACGGCCGCGCCCGCCGGGTGCACTTCGTCATCGACGCGGGGCCGGTCAGCGACGACTACGAGCTGGCCTACACCTGGGACGACGACCGGTCCGTGCACTGGACCCTGGTGCGCGGCCAGATGCAGAAGCAGCAGGACGGCTCCTACACCCTCGTCGAGACCGGCGGACGGACGACGGTCACCTACTCGATCACCATCGACCTGTCGATCCCGATGCTGGGGCTGATCAAGCGCCGGGCGGAGAAGGTCATCCTGGACACCGCGCTCAAGGAGCTCAAGAAGCGCGTCGAGGGCTGACGTGCAGATCCTCCTGGTCACCGGCCCCGGCGGAGCCGGCAGTTCCACCGTGGCCGCCGCCACGGCGCTCCGGCTGGCCGCCGACGGCAGCCGCTGCCTGCTGCTGACCGACCGTGCGCCGAGCACCCCCGGGCTGTCCGGTGCCGTGGACGTCGAGGTGGTCGGGGCCCAGCCCGCGCTGCAGCAGGTGTGGGCCCGGCACGTCGAGCAGCTGGCCGGCCTCCTGCCGATGCACGTCCTCCCGCCGGCGACGTCGGTCGTCCCGGTGCCGGGGGTGGGGCAGTTCGCCCTGCTCGCGGCGCTCGCCGGGCACGCCGCCGCCGGCCGGTTCGACGTCGCGGTCGTCGACGCCGGACCGACCCCCGCCGCGCTCTCCCTGCTCGCCCTGCCCGGGGCGCTGCGCTGGTGGCTCGGCCAGCTGGCGCCGACCCGGCTCCGGGTGCTGGCCAGCCTCCGCACGGCGGCCGCCCCGGGGCGGCCGAACGGCGTGTCCGGGCTGCTGGCGGGCGCCGAGGGGCTCGACCAGCTCGTCGACCGCGTGCCGCTGGGCGACCCCGAGCGCACGGCCGTGCACCTGGTGCTGCGGCCGGACGCCACCGCCGCCGGCGAGCTGCAGTCGGCCGCGACCGCCCTGGGCGTGCTCGGGCAGCAGCTGGCGTCGGTGACGGCCGCCCGGCTGCTCCCGGCGGCCGCCGGGGACTGGTGGGCCGAGCGCGCGGCTGCGCAGGCCGAGGCGGTCCGCGCGCTGACCGAACTGGCCGGGGGCGTGCGCGAGGTCGCCGAGGCCGCCGTCGCGCCCCGGACGCCGGCCGAGCTGGCCGCCCTCGACGCCGCCGTCCCGCCGCATCGGGTGGCCGCCCAGCCACCACCGGGGGTGCCCCGCACCAGCCGGTCGGCGGCGGGGGAGTGGCTGCTGGAGCTGGCGCTGCCCTTCGCCCGGCGGGGGGAGGTCGAGCTCACCCGGTGGGCGGACGACCTGGTCGTCACCGCGGCCGGCGTGCGACGGTCCTTCCCGCTGGACCCGCTGCTGCGCCGGTGCACCGTCTCCGGTGGGGCGCTCGACGACGCCGGCACCCCGCAGGCCACCCTCGCGGTGCGCTTCACCCCGGACCCGGCCCAGTGGCCTGCCGGCCTGCTGCCCACCGACCCCCTCCCCACCGATCCGCAGGAGACACCGTGACCACCCCGGGACCGGACTGGATCGAGCAGGCCCGGCGCCTGGTCACCGGCCTGGCGGCCGAGCACCCCGCAGCCGGCGGCCTGGCCGGTGCCCTCGGCGGGCTGCTCGGCGGTGCTCCGGCCGGAACGGCGCACCGGGACGACGCGACCGCCGACGCGGACTGCCGCTGGTGCCCGCTGTGCAGCGGCCTGGCCGCGCTGCGCGGCCGCCGTCCGGACCTCGTCGAGGGGCTCGCCGACGTGCTCGCCGCGGCGGCCGAGACGCTCCGCGCGCACGCCGGCACCCCCCGCGGCGACGACGAGGCGGCTCCGGACGCCACCACCCGCGACGACGTCGCCCGGACCCCGGGCGTCCCACCCCCGACCGAGGAGCCCGTGTCCCACCCGCGCCCCCGCACCGACCGCGTCCAGCGGATCGACGTCGCGTGAGCGCGACCGACCCGACCCCGTCCGCCGCCGAGCTGCCCGCGCTCGGCATCGACATCGGCGGCACCAAGGTCGCTGGCGGCGTCGTCGCCGCGGACGGCACGATCCTCGACACCGCCCGCCGGGCGACGCCGGGGAAGTCGGTGGCGGCCACCGAGGACGCGATCGCCGCGGTCGTCGACGAGCTGGCGGCGCGCCACGGCGGGCCGCTGGTCGGCGTCGGCGTGGGCGCGGCCGGCTGGTTCGACCGCACCGGGGACACCGTGCTGTTCAGCCCCCACCTGGCCTGGCGCAACCAGTCGCTGCGCAAGGACCTCGGGGTGCGGCTGCAGCGCCCGCTGTGGGTGGGCAACGACGCCGATGCCGCCGCCTGGGCCGAGTACCGCTACGGCGCCGCCCGCGGCAGCGACCTGGTCCTGATGATCACGCTGGGCACCGGCATCGGCGGTGGTCTGGTCATCGACGGCCGCCTGCAGCGCGGGGCGCACGGGGTGGCCGGCGAGTGGGGGCACATGCGTGTGGTGCCCGACGGCCGGTTGTGCGCCTGCGGCAACCGGGGCTGCTGGGAGCAGTACGCCAGCGGCAACGCCCTGGGGCACACCGCCCGGGAGGTCGCGCAGAACTCACCGGCGGCCGCCGCCACGCTGATCGACCGGGTCGGCGGTGACCTGGAGCGGATCACCGGGGAGGTCGTCGCGCGGGCCGCGGCCGACGGCGATCCGCTGGCCGGGGAGCTGCTCGCGGAGGTCGGCTCCTGGCTCGGGCAGGGCATCGCCGACCTCTCCGCCGTCCTCGATCCCGAGGTCGTGGTGATCGGCGGCGGGGTCAGCGTGCTCGGCGAGACGGTGCTCGGTCCGGCCCGGCAGCGGCTGGAGCGGGCGCTGCCCGGACGCGGGTTCCGCCCCGGCCCGCGGGTGGTCGCCGCCGAGTTGGGCGCGCAGGCCGGGCTGGTCGGCGCCGCCGACCTGGTGCGCCGGGCCGTCGCCGAAGGCGCCGCCTGAGGAAGGACCCCTCCTCAGACCACCGCGCCGTCGTCGCCGTCGTCGGACCGGTCCCGCATCCGGGAGACGAGGATCCCGACGCCACCCACCAGGGCGGCGACCCCGAGCACCAGCCCGGTCTCCACGGTCAGGCCCAGTCGGCCGGGGAGGATCACCAGCACCGCGCCGACCGCGATGAGCAGCACGGCCGTCAGTGAGGCCGGCGCCAGGACCGGCAGCGGCGGCGGGGGCGGCGGCTCGTAGTGCTCCTCCGGCAGGTCGAGCACGGAGACCTCGGCGGGCGGGGGCGGGGGGTCGTCGCGCGGCTCCTCGTCGACGACGGTGCGGCCGTGCTCGGCCTCGAACGCGGCGACGATCCGGGCGAACTCGGCGTCGTCGTCGGTGACCGGACGGGGGCGGCGGGCCGGCTCGGTCGCCGGCTCGCCCGCGTGCTGCTCGACGACGGCCTGCGCCTCGGCGCTCCGGGCGCGGTCCACGAACAGCCGGTCCGAGGGCGGGCTGGGCAGGTGGACGTTGCGGGTGTAGGGGGCGACGTCGGTGGCCGGCTCCAGGTAGGCGGCGATGCCGGCGGCGGCGAGGACGTCGAGCAGGTGCTCGCCGACCCGCGGGTCCACGTCGCGCAGCGGGTGCCAGAGCGGGGCGTCCAGGCCGTTGTCCCGGCGGCCGCGCCCGCGGCGGGGGAGCGTCACGGCGCCGGCTCCGGGGTGCTGGCCGACGGCACCCGCTCGCGGATCCACTCGACGGAGCGGGCGAACAGCGCGGGTGCGTCGTTGTCCAGGGTGGCCACGTGCCAGCTGTCGTGCAGCAGCACCTCCGTGGTGTCGGCGCTGCCGACCCCGGCGAGCAGCACCCGGGTGGAGGTCGGCTCGACCACGTGGTCGGTGACGCTGCGGAAGACCAGTAGAGGCGCGCGGACGGCGGCCAGCTCGGCGCGGGTCGCCTGCCAGAGCCGCCGGAGCGCGAGGGCCGCCCGGGTGGGCAGCCGGGGGTAGGCGAGCTCCGTGCAGCCGGGCTTCCTGATGTCGCCGGCGATCGGCGTCCAGACGGGGGTCACCCGGGCCAGCAGCGGCAGCAGCTTCGCCTCGCGCCGTTCGGTCAGCAGCGAGGGGTTCACCAGCACCAGCGCGGCGACGTCGTCGGGACGGCGCTCGGCCAGGCGCAGCGCCAGCGTGCCGCCCATCGACAGGCCGGCGACCACCACGGCCGAGCACCGGGCGGCCAGCTCGTCGAGCGCGTCGGACAGCGCGCCGTACCAGTCGTCCTCGGTGGTGGCGTTGGCGTCCTGCCAGCGCGTGCCGTGCCCGGGCAGCAGCGGGCAGCTGACGGTGAAGCCCGCCGCGGCCAGGTGCTCGCCCCAGGCGCGCAGGCTCTGCGGGGTGGAGGTGAAGCCGTGGCACAGCAGCACCCCGACCGGCCCGCCGGGCAGCTCGAACGGGTCGGCACCGGCCATCCGGGGAGCGGAGGTCGGGGGGAGAGCCTGGCGCATCGGACCTCCGGAAGGGCAGCGGGCGGCAGCGGTCGGTGCAGGTGGGTGCATATGGGACGAGGCGAACGCGGCGGGACGCCGATTGTCGTGGAGCTGGGCGCTTCCCTAGTCTGACAGCCGCTGAGGGAGGCGCGTTGTTCTACTGGTTCCTCAAGTTCGTGGCCGTCGGGCCGCTGGTGCGCCTGGTGTTCCGGTGGCACCCGGTCGGCACCGAGCACGTGCCGCGGACCGGTGCGGCCATCCTGGCCAGCAACCACCTGGCGGCGGCTGACTGGATCTTCATGCCGTTGTCGGTCCGCCGGCGGGTCACCTTCCTGGCGAAGGCGGAGTACTTCACCGCCACCGGCGCCAAGGGCTGGGCGCAGCGGGTGTTCTTCGGCGGCACCGGCCAGGTGCCCATCGACCGCACCGACGCCTCCGCGGCCGAGAACGCGATCCGTACCGGCATCCGGATCCTGAACGAGGGAAAGCTGCTGGGCATCTACCCGGAGGGCACCCGGTCACCGGACGGCCGGCTGTTCCGCGGCAAGACCGGGGTCGCCCGGATGACCCTGGAGACCGGCGCGCCGGTGATCCCGGTGGCGATGACCTACACCCCGCGGGACCTGCCGCTCCCCGGTGCGCTCGGCCGGAAGGTCAACCGCACGTTCGTCCGGGTGGGGGTGCGGTTCGGTGAGCCGCTGGACTTCTCCCGCTACGCCGGTCTCGCCGGGGACCGCTTCGTCGAGCGCTCGATCACCGACGAGATCATGTACGAGATCATGGAGCTCTCCGGTCAGGAGTACGTCGACCTGTACGGGGCCAAGGTCAAGAGGTCGATGGACTCCACCGGCGCCAGCGCCCGTGAGGTGGTCGGCCGCCTGCAGCCGCCGCCGAGCGAGGCCGCCGACCGCCTGCCCAGCTCACTGGCCGGCTGACCGTTCGCGGGTCCTCGCCCTGAGGGCCGGCTGACGGCAGGCTGACCGGCGCGGGTGTCGCGCAGGGGGCGCCCCGGGAGGAGGACGGATGTTCGCGGTGGTCTATCGGTGGCGGTTGCGGCCGGGCAGCGAGGAGCAGTTCCGCGACGGGTGGGAGCGGGTGACCCGGGCGATCCACGCCGGCTGCGGCAGCTACGGCTCGCGACTGCACCGCGCGGACGACGGCACGTGGGTGGCCTACGCCCGGTGGCCCGACGCGGCCACCCGCGAGCGCTGCAGCTTCGACGAGCCCGAGGGGGAACGCCTGATGGCGGAGGCGGTGACCGAGCGGTTCCCCGAGCTGACCCTGGAGCTGGTCAGCGACCTGCTGGTGGAGCCGGCAGTGCCCTGAGCCGGCGGTGCCCTGAGCCGGCGGTGCCCTGAGCCGGCGGTGCCCTGAGCCGGCGGTGCCCTGAGCCGGCGGTGCCCTGAGCCGGCGGTGCCCTGAGCCGAGGCACCCGGGGAGTCGGGTGCCACAGGCTCAGGGGTCGCAGGTCAGAAGGGCGGTGGCTCGTCGGGTGGATCGGGTGCTCGCTCGCCGGGTGGTGGGTCATCGTGTGGTGGGCGGCTGCGCGGTGGACCCGGCAGGTCGACGTCCGGGGGAGGCAGGTCGTCGTCGGCGCCGAAGCGCGGTGGGTGGGTGACCAGCACCTGGCCGGTGGGGGTCGTCCACTCCAGCCCGCCGTCGGGGAGCCCGCGCAGCCGCCAGCCAGGTGCCTGGTGGCTCAGCCGGTGGTGGTGCCGGCACAGGCAGCACAGGTTGTCGTGCGCCGTGGGACCGAACGGAAAGGGCACCGTGTGGTCGAGGTCGCAGCGGATCGGCCGCTTGCGGCAGCCGGGGAACCGGCAGCGGCGGTCGCGCAGCCGGACGAACCGGTCGAGCGCCCTGCCGGGGGAGTAGCCCGGGCTCTCCGGCGGTGGCCCGAGGGCGCGACCCGCCCGCAGCCCGGCGGCGTCGGTGAGCGCGAGGAGCTGCCCGGTGAGCTCGTCGACCAGGGCGATCCCCGGCCGGGCGGCCAGTGCGGTGCCGGCGACCGTGCGGGTGCCGACCAGGTCGGCCAGCGCCGCGCCGGCGACCGGGTCAGCGACGTCCGGCGGGGTGCCGGAGCAGTCGGTGCCGGAGCAGTCGGTTCCGGGGGAGTCAGGGTCGGGGGAGCCGGGGGCAGCGGCGCCGTCGGCGGGCATCAGCCCGAGGGCCTGCGCGAGCCGGCGGACCATCTCCGCCGGCACCAGGTCGCCGTCGACCTCGCCCGGCTCGTCGTCCGTGCCGAGCAGTGTGCCGGCCCCCGCGACCACGGTGAGCTGCGCCTGGACGGGGGCCAGGCCGTGCTCGCCGGGGCGCAGCACCAGGTCGACCAGGCAGTCGGCCATCCGCTGGGCGCGGGTGCGCTCGTCACCGGGGACGGCGGCCGCGTCGGCGTACTGCTCCAGGGCGTTCTGCACGGCCCGCAGGACCGGGAGCGGCAGGGTGGCCGACAGGGTGCCCATGCCGTCGGCGCCGGGGTGGACGGCGACGTGCCGGTCGCGGATGGCCGCGGCGATCCGGCGCGCCACCGCCGCCGCGTCGAGCCGCGCCACCACCCGGTGGGCTGCCACCCGCAGCTGCGCCGGCGTCTTGCTCCCGAGCCGACCGAGGAGCCGCTCCTCGGCGGTGGCCCGGACCTCCTCGTCGAGCGGCGCCACCAGCTCGCTCATCACCCGGGCGTGGTCCCAGGTGAGGGCGCCGCGCTCGAGGGCACGCAGGGTGCCGGGCAGCCGCTCGACCAGCTGCAGTGACTGGACGACCACGCGCGTGGCGGCCGCGTCGGTCAGCGACAGCGCCACCGCCACCTCGTCGACCGCCCACTCGCTGACCGGTGCCAGCGCCGACGGCCGGGCCGCCCGGGTCGCGGCCGCCGCCGCGCCGATCTCGTTCTCCGGTCGGTCCAGTGACGAGGGGCGGGACCGGCAGAACGCGGCGATCGCGCGCGCCCGGCGGGCCTCGTGGGCACCGATGGCTGCCTGTGCGGCGCGCACCCCGGCGAGGTGGTAGCCACCTGCCTCGAAGGACGCGCTGAGCCGCCCCGCGGCGGTCTGCCACCGAGGTGTCTCGCCGCCCAGGGCCTCGGCGCGCCAGCGCTCGGTCAGCTCGTCCATCGCCGCGCGCAGCTCCGCGTCCCCGAAGGGCGCGGGCTGGACGATACGTTCGAACACATGTACGAGGATATCGGGACGCCGGTGGTCTGACCAGCCGGAACGGGCACCTGTGGACGACGGGCGGAACAGCTGGACGGGAGGTCCACCGGATCTCCTGGACGGGCCCCGGCGCCCGAGGGGCGGGCCGGCACCGCGGACCCGATCATGAGCGGGTGACCGCAGGGATCGAGCTCGTCCGTCTGCCCGACCTCGCCGCCGTCCCGTACGCGTACGCGGCCGTGACCGACCCCGGCCGCATGGTGGTGACCGCGGGCGCCTGCCCGCTCGATGCCGACGGGGCCGTCGTCGCCGAGGGCGACGTCGCCGGTCAGGCCCGCCAGGTGATGGCCAACCTGGTCGCCACGCTGCAGGCGGCGGGCGCCGCGCTGACCGACGTCCTCAAGACGACGGTGTACGTGGCCACGAGCGACCGGGCCGACCTCGACCTGGCGTGGGACGTGGTGCGAGGCGCGTTCGGCGAGCACGACGCGCCCAGCACGCTGGTCGGGGTCACCGTGCTCGGGTACCCCGGGCAGCTGGTCGAGGTCGAGGCCCTGGCGGTGCGCGACAGCTGGCAGGAGCCGGGCCCGCCGGACCACGCCCCTCTACCGTGACGGCGTGAGCGTGCGCCGGTACTTCTACGACACCGAGTTCATCGAGGACGGGACCACCATCGACCTGGTGTCGATCGGGGTGGTCGACGAGGCCGGTCGCGAGTTCTACGCGGTGAGCACCGAGTTCGACCCCGACCGGGCCGTCCCGTGGGTGCGCCGCAACGTGCTGGACCAGCTCCCGCCGCCGGCTGACAAGGCGTGGCGCACGCGGGAGCGGATCCGCGACGACCTGCTGTCCTTCCTCACCGCGCCGGGGGAGGAGATCGAACTGTGGGCCTGGTTCGCCGCCTACGACCACGTGGCGCTGTGCCAGCTGTGGGGCGCCATGCCCGCCCTGCCCCGGCCGATCCCGCGGTTCACCCGCGAGCTCCGGCAGCGGTGGGACGACGCGGGGAGGCCCGCGCTCCCGCCGAAGCCCGCCGGCACCCACGACGCCCTCGTCGACGCCCGCTACAACCTCACCCGCTGGAACGTGATCGAGGCCGCCACGCGCTGAGGATCGGCCCGGGTGAAGGCCGACGACCGCGCTGGTCGCCGCCAGGCCCGGGAACGCGACGGGGGCCGCCGGCAGCTGATCGCTGCCGACGGCCCCCGTGGCCCCGTCGTGAGGAGGACGGGGTCCTTCTTCAGACGGTGAACACGTTGATCAGCCGGGTCAGCTCGCCGGAGAGCTGGTCCAGCTCGCGGGCCGACGCGCGCGCGGTCTCCACGTCGGCCGCGGTCCGGTCGACGTCCGAGGCCACCTCGGTCATCACGTCGGTCACCGAGCCCGCGCCGTCGGCCACCGACGTGACGCTGCGGGACAGCTCGTTGGTGACCGCCGTCTGCTCCTCGACCGCGCTGGCGATCGTGGTCTGGTGGTCGTTCATCTCCCGGATGACGCCGACGATCTGGCTGATCGAGCCCACCGCGGCGCTGGTGTCGGCCTGGATCGACTGCACCCGCTGGTGGATCTCCTCGCTGGCCCGCGACGCCTCCTGGGCCAGCTCCTTGACCTCGGTGGCGACGACGGCGAAGCCCTTGCCGGCCTCCCCGGCCCGGGCCGCCTCGATCGTGGCGTTCAGCGCGAGCAGGTTGGTCTGCTCGGCGACGGCGGAGATCACCTTCACCACGTCGCTGATCTCGGCCGAGCTGGTGCCCAGTGCCGCGATCGCGGTCTCGGTGTTGGCGGCGAGCTCGACGGCCCCCTGACCGACGTGGCTGGCGTCGCTCGCGCTGCGGGCGATCTCCCGGATCGCCGACCCCATCTGCTCCGCGCCCGCCGCGGCGGAGGTGACCCCCGAGCTGATGTCGGACGCCGCCTGGGAGGCGTTGCGGGCCTGGTCCCGGTTGCGGGTGGCCCGCTCGCCGAGCCCGTCGGCCACCCGGGCCACCCCGGAGGCGGAGATCGCCAGCGACCCGGCGCAGTTGCCGATGTCACGGATGGTGCCGGCCACCTTGTCCACGAACCGGTTGAACGCCTTGGCCAGCTCGCCGACCTCGTCGGAGGTGGAGTCGTCGACCCGCTGCGTCAGGTCGCCCTCGCCGTCGGCGATCTCGACCATCCGCCGGTGCAGCGCGTGCAGCGGCTCGGTGAGCCGGCGGCCGAGCCACAGCGCCAGCGCGGCGCCGGCGAGCGCCACCACGATCGCGGCGACCACCATCCCGGTCACCATCGACGACCGGCCGTCCTCCAGGCGCTCCATCGGCCCGGCGAAGTCGCTGTCCTGCGCGTCGACGACGAGCACCCAGTCCCAGGGCTGGTAGTAGGCCACCTGCACCGTGTGCGACCCGGTCTCGGCGTCCCGGTAGCGGACGGTCGCCTGCTCACCGGGCTGCAGCGTGACCGCCTTCGCCACGAGCTCCTGCACGTAGGTCCGGCCGTCGGCGTCGGTCGCCTCCATCAGGGAGGTGCCGTCGGCGCTGCCGTCCGCGCTGACCAGCACGGTGCCGGCGCGGTCGCCGGTGCCGCCGAGCACCCACAGGGTGCCGTTCTCCCCCACGGTGGTCTTCTGCAGGCTCTCCCGCAGCGCGGGCAGGTTCTCCTGCTTCACGCCCACGTAGATCATGCCGATCACCTGGCCGGCGGGGTCGAACAGCGGCTGGTAGGCGGTCACGTACCAGGAGTCGACGACGTAGGCCGTCCCCCGGTAGGTCTGGCCGGCCAGCACCGCGGAGACGACCGGGCTGGGGGCGCCACCGGCGCCGACCGCAGGGATGTAGGTGCCGATCGCCCGGCTGCCGGTGGCGCCCACCACGTTGGTGGCCACCCGCAGCATGTCGCCGGCGGGGTTGATCCGCTGGAAGATCGTCGCGGTGCCGCCGACCAGCGCCTGCACCTGGTCGACCACCGGGGTGGGGACGTTGACGTCGGCGTTCTGGCCGAGCCACTGGCCACCGATCTCGACGCGGGGAAGCGCGACGGGGGTGACCTCGTTGGTGACCTGGTTCTTGGCGTCCCACGCCACCATCTCGCGCGGGCCGCTCCCCAGGGAGAGCCCGCCGGACTGCTGCAGCACGTAGCCCGCCACCTGCAGGTCGCTGTCGACCTTGGCGCTGGTCGAGTCGCCCTGGGTGGAGACGACGTCGTAGACGCCGTCGGTGATCCGGCTGAGGCTGTCGTCGACCAGCTGGCCGACGTCGGCCTTCGCGTCGTCGGCGAAGGAGCTGCTCTGCCAGCTGCTCACCCCCACCATGGCCGCGCCGGTGACCGCGATGCTGGCCACTGCCAGCGCGACCACCTTCGTCCTGATGCCCCTGCGCACGTTGCCCCCTGGCCCGCTTCCCCGGGCGGGGTGGATCCCGCCTCAGCAGGTGCATCGGCAGGCGTGATGATCTTCGGCACCCGAGACGGGGTCGTCCGCTGTCCGGTGCCCCACGCGCCCCAACCGCCACACGCTGCCTGGCGACGGAGGTTTCCCACGATGCGGACGCGCGTCCCAGCAGCTGCCCGCCGGGCCGTACCCTCGTCCTGTGAGCCTGCCTGAACCCGCGGAACTGGTCCCCGACCTGGACCGGTGGCGGGGTCTGCCCGCCGCCCAGCAGCCGGAGTGGCCCGACCGTGCCGCGCTGGACGCCGTCCTGTCCACGCTCTCGACCGTCCCGCCGATCGTCGCACCGGCCGAGGTCGACACCCTGCGCCAGCAGCTGGCCGACGTCGCCCAGGGCAAGGCGTTCCTGCTCCAGGGCGGCGACTGCGCCGAGACCTTCGACCTGAACACCGAGCCGCACCTGCAGGCGACCACCCGCACCCTGCTGCAGATGGCCGTGGTGCTCACCTACGGCGCCAGCGTGCCGGTGGTCAAGGTCGGCCGGGTCGCCGGGCAGTACGCCAAGCCGCGCAGCTCGAACACCGACGCCCTCGGCCTGCCCTCCTACCGGGGCGACATGGTCAACTCGCTCAACCCGGTGCTCGAGGAGCGCATCCCCGACCCGGGCCGGCTGGTGCGCGCCTACGCGAACTCCGCGGCCGCGATGAACATGATCCGTGCGTACGCCCGGGGTGGGCTGGCCGACCTGCACGCGGTGCACGACTGGAACAAGGACTTCGTCGCCACCTCGCCGGCCGGGGTGCGCTACGAGGTGATCGCGCGGGAGATCGACCGTGCCCTGGCGTTCATGAAGGCCTGCGGCATCGACTCCGACGCGCTGCGCGGGGTGGAGCTCTACAGCAGCCACGAGGCGCTGATCCTGGACTACGAGCGGGCCCTGCTCCGGATGTACGAGGGCCGCCCCTACGCGCTGAGCGCCCACTTCGTGTGGGTGGGTGAGCGCACCCGGCAGATGGACGGCGCACACATCGAGTTCGTCTCCAAGCTGGCCAACCCCATCGGGGTCAAGATCGGCCCGACGACGACGCCGGAGCAGGCCACGGAGCTGGTCGAGCGCCTCGACCCCGACGGCATCCCCGGGCGGCTGACCCTGATCAGCCGCATGGGCAACGGGAAGATCCGCGACGTCCTGCCGGGCATCGTGGAGAAGGTCACCGCCAGCGGCCACCAGGTGGTCTGGCAGTGCGACCCGATGCACGGCAACACGCACGAGTCCCCCAGCGGCTACAAGACCCGGCACTTCGACCGGGTCGTCGACGAGGTGCTCGGCTTCTTCGACGTGCACCGCGGGCTGGGGACCTGGCCCGGCGGCATCCACGTCGAGCTGACCGGTGAGGACGTCACCGAGTGCCTCGGCGGTGCCATGGAGATCAGCGACGCGGACCTCAACAGCCGCTACGAGACGGCGTGCGACCCCCGGCTGAACACCGGCCAGTCGCTGGAGCTGGCGTTCCTCGTCACCGAGATGCTGCGCGGCTGATGGCTGTCACCGACGGGGCCGTCGACCTGCGCTCGGACACCGTGACCCGGCCGACGGCCGGGATGCGGCAGGCCATGGCCGAGGCCGAGGTGGGCGACGACGTCTACGTCGAGGACCCGACGGTCAACGCCCTGGAGGAGCGGGTCGCCGCCCTCTTCGGGCACGAGGCCGCCCTGTTCGTCCCCTCCGGCACGATGGGCAACCAGATCGGCCTGCGGCTGGTCTGCGAGCCCGGCCAGGAGGTCGTCGGGGACGCCGACGCGCACGTGTTCACCTACGAGATGGGCGCCGCCGCGGCGCTGTTCGGGCTGGCGAGCCGCACGGTGGTCACCGGGGGGCCGCTGTCGGCCGAGCAGCTGATCGCCCAGGTGCGCCCCAAGGACGACTGGCACGTCACCTCGACCGCGGCGATCGCGGTGGAGAACACGCACAACCGCGGCGGCGGGCTGGTCCAGCCGCTCGAGCAGCTGCAGGCGCTCTTCGGCTGGACCCGCGAGCACGACGTCGCCGTCCACCTCGACGGCGCCCGGATCTGGAACGCGCACGTGGCCTCCGGGGTCCCGCTGGACACCTACGGCCGGCTGGCCGACACCGCATCGGTGTGCCTGTCGAAGGGGCTGGGCGCCCCGGTCGGCTCGGTGCTGGTCGCCGACGCCGACCGGATCGCCGCGGGCCGGCTCTGGCGCAAGCGCCTGGGCGGGGGCATGCGCCAGGCCGGCGTGCTGGCCGCCGCCGGGCTGTTCGCCCTCGACCACCACCTGCAGCGGCTGGCCGAGGACCACGCGCACGCGCAGGCGCTCGCCGAGCGGCTCGGCGTCGACCCCGCCGGCGTGCCGACCAACATGGTCGTCGTCGACGACGTCCCCGCCGCCGAGGTCGCCGCCGCGGCCCGGGCCCAGGGCGTGCTGGTCGGTCAGGTCAGCGGCCGGCGGATCCGGCTGGTCACCCACCTGGACGTCGACCGGGCCGGGGTGGAGCGGGCGGCGAAGGTGCTCACCCAGGTGATCGGTGAGCTCACCGGCCGCTGAGTGACCCAGGTCACGATCCCGTCGCGGCCGGACTGCGGTGATGATCACCGACTGACAGAGTGGGGCCCGCCCGGTCCGCCGGGCAGATCCCCGCTCTCGTCGACTCGAAGAGGCCCGCCGTGGAAGACGTCGAACCTGCCCTGGGCACCACTCCGCTGTTGCTGATCGCAGTCGGAGCCGTCGCCGTCCTGCTCGTCCTGATCATGAAGCTCAAGGTCCACGCCTTCGTGGCGCTGGTGCTGGTGAGCCTGCTGACCGCGCTCGCCACCCGGATCCCGGTCGGCGACGCGATCGACACGATGCTCTCCGGCTTCGGGTCCACCCTGGCCAGCGTCGCGCTGCTCGTCGGCCTCGGGGCGATGATCGGCAAGCTGCTGGAGGTCACCGGCGGCGCCCGCGTGCTGGCCGACTCGATGATCGGCCGGTTCGGCGAGAAGCGGGCGCCCCTCGCCCTGGGTGTCGCCTCGCTGCTGTTCGGCTTCCCGATCTTCTTCGACGCCGGGTTCGTCGTCTTCCTGCCGATGATCTTCAGCGTCGCCAAGAGCTTCGGCGGCTCCGTCCTGATCTACGCGCTGCCCTCGGCGGGGGCCTTCGCGGTCATGCACGCCTTCGTGCCCCCGCACCCCGGCCCGGTCGGCGCCGGCGACATCCTCGGCGCCGACATCGGCCTGCTCGTGGTCGTCGGCCTGGTCATCGGCGTGCCCACCTGGTTCATCGCCGCCTACCTGTTCAGCCAGTGGATCGGCCGCCGGGTGCACGTCCCGGTGCCGACGACCCTCGGCGGGGAGCGGCTGCCCGACGACGAACCGGACGGCGGCGAGAAGGCGGCCGAGGACACCGTCGCCGGCACCACGCCGGGCACGGGGAAGACCGCGGTCGCCCACCGGACGACGCCGCCGAAGTTCGGCACCGTGCTCTCCCTGCTCCTGCTGCCGCTGGTGCTGATCCTGCTCAACACCGGGTTCAACACCCTGGCCACGGCCGGCGCCGTCGACGACGAGGCCGGCTGGCTGCAGTGGGTGACCCTGCTCGGTCAGACCCCGGTCGCCCTGCTGATCACCCTGCTGGTGGCCGCGGCCGTGCTCTCCCGCGAGCGGTTCTCCCGGAGCGAGACCGAGCAGCTGCTGAACTCCTCGATCGGCCCGGTCGCCGCGATCATCCTGATCACCGGCGCCGGCGGCATGTTCGGTGGCGTGCTGCGCGCCAGCGGGATCGGCACGGCCTTGGCGGACAGTCTGGAGTCGATCGGTCTCCCGGTGATCGTGGGCGCCTTCGTCATCGCCACCTGCCTCCGGGTCGCCCAGGGGTCGGCCACGGTCGCCCTGCTGACCACGGCCGCGCTGGTCGCCCCGGCGGTCGAGGCCGGTGACCTGTCCCGCCTGGACGTGGCCTTCGTCGTCATCGCGATCGCGTGCGGCTCGACCGTCCTCTCCCACGTCAACGACTCCGGGTTCTGGCTGGTCGGGCGGTTCCTGGAGATGGACGTGAAGACGACGCTGCGCACCTGGACGGTGATGGAGACGCTCATCGGCGTCGTCGGCTTCGCCATCGCCTGGGCGCTCAGCGGCATCTTCTGACGCCCCGCCCGGAGCGCGGACGAACGCGGCCGGGGGGCCCCCCGGGGGGCGGCCCGGCCGCGATCGTGCCGAGGGTGGGTCAGTAGGCGCTGAACAGCAGGTCGTTGTTCGCCGTGCGGGTGGTCCGGACCGCGTCCTCGGTGGCGCCCGCGGTGATGGCCGAGCCCACCGCCGCCGGGGAGGCCGCCGGGTTGCCCTGCAGGTACAGCGCGGCGACGCCGGCCACGTGCGGCGTGGCCATGGAGGTGCCGCTGATCGTGCTGGTCGCGGTGTTGCCGGTGTGCCAGGCGCTGGTGATCCCCACGCCGGGGGCGAACAGGTCCACGCAGCTGCCGTAGTTGCTGAACGAGGCCGGGGCGTCGGTGCGGTCGGTCGCCCCCACCGTCAGCGCGCCGGCGACCCGGGCGGGGGAGGAGGAACAGGCGTTCTGCGGCACCCCGGAGGCGTTGCCGTTGCCGGCCGCCACGGCGTAGGTGACCCCGTCGGCGATCGAGCGCGCCACGGCGTTGTCCAGGGCGGTGCTCGCCCCGCCACCCAGGCTCATGTTGGCCACGGCCGGCCGGCCCGGCCGGTGGTGGGCGGTGACCCAGTCGATCCCGGCGATGACCCCGGCGTTGGTGCCGCTGCCCGCGCAGTCCAGCACCCGTACCGCCACCAGCTGCACGCCCTTCGCCACCCCGTGCGCAGTGCCGCCGACGGTGCCCGCCACGTGCGTGCCGTGGCCGTTGCAGTCGTCGGCGCTTCCGCCGTCGACCGCGTCGTAGCCGGAGACCGCCCGGCCGCCGAAGTCGCCGTGCGTGAGCCGGATGCCGGTGTCGATGACGTAGGCGGTGACCCCGGCGCCGGTGGCGGTGTAGCCATAGCTGCCGTTCAGCGGCAGCGACCGCTGGTCGGTGCGGTCCAGGCCCCAGGGGGCCGAGGACTGGGTGGCGCTGAGCTCGACCGGCGCGTCCCGCTCGACGCCGGCCACGCCCGGCAGCGTGGCCAGCCGGTCCGCCACCGCGGTGGGCAGCTCCACGGCGAAGCCGCTGAGGGCCGCGGTGTACACGTGCTCGACCTCGCCGCCGAGCCGCTGGGCGGCCTGCGCGGCGATGGTGGCCGCCGGCGACCCGGGCACCAGGCTCACGATGTAGGTGTCCTTCGGCCCGGCGGGCGCGGCGGAGGCGGTGCCGGCGGTGGCGCCGAGGCCGGTGGCCACCAGGGCGGTCAGCGCCATGCTGGTCAGGGCCCTGCTGGTCAGGCTGGTGGTGGCCGGGGTACGGCGGGGGAGGCGGGGGTTGCGCACGGATGATCTCCTCGCTCGACATGGCCGCACTCTCAGGTACGGCTCAGGCACGGAGAGTCAAAGCGTCCCGTCATCGTCCCGTAAAGGGCGGAGCCGATGGGATCGATCCCGGACCGGGGGGGGGGGGGGGGGGGGGGGGGGGGGGGGGGGGGGGGGGGGGGGGGGGGGGGGGGGGGGGGCGCGCGGGGGGGGGGGGGGGGGGGGGGGGGGGGGGGGGGGGGGGGGGGGTGGGGGGGGCGGGGTAAAAAGACGACCACCTCCCCACCCC